>CALJDF010000303.1 GCA_938023835.1 uncultured Alphaproteobacteria bacterium | reverse complement strand
GGTTGCCTTTGTAGTGGCTATCGCGCTCGGCGGATGCTCTTTCGTCTCTGACGCGGTTTTCCCGGGCAGAGGCGACGATCGAGCCGCGTCATCGGTGGCACCTGCCGCCTCGGCAAACCAAGGCATTCAAAGCGCGCAAGTCGCGGCGACGCCAAGTTCGGCAGCCCCAGCTCCCGTGGCGCCGGCACCGCCGCCCACCTTGGGCCGCTCGACATTCAATCCACCGCCCGTCACGCCTGGCGTGAATACCGGGACGTTCGTGGGGCAAAAGGTTGCGCAGTTGCGCGGCGAGTTGAGCCAGCTACAGGCCAAAATTGTTCAGCAGAACCAGCGGCTGCAACAGATCCGAGAACAGCTTGCCGCTACGTCGCAGCGCTATCACGGCACCATCGCCGCGATTTCAGCCCGCCTCCAAGTCGGCACGACGCCCGGCAACCCGGTTTTGGTGAATCAGTGGAACCTTGGTCAGGCCGAACTTGACCGTCTGGGCAGCGACATCAACCAGATGAACAGCTTGGCCAATTCGGTCGCGGCGGATTCCGCGTTTGCATCTTTTGTGCTGGAAAGCACACGTGCGACCTTTGGTTTGTCCGGTGCCATCGACGAAGATCACCGCCAACTCGTGATCCTAGAAGACGAGACCAACCGGACGGTTGTGCTCATCGACCGACTGCTGAATGAGTTGAGCGAAGACGTCAGCCGCCAGACCGCCTATGTCGGCAACGAACGCGCCAACCTCACCACGCTATCGCTGGCCATCAAGAACGGCGAGTTGTTGGGGCCGAGCCTGGCCAACCGCGCATTTGCCACCGCCGCGCCGCTGTCCAGCGCGCCGCCGCAGGCCGCCACCGCCCCGAACCGCAATAGCCAGTTCGCCAACCGTCGGCCGTTGGTTGTGATCCGCTTCGATCGGCCCGACGTGCCCTATGAGCAGGCTTTGTTCTCCGCGATCAGCCGTGCGTTGGAACAACGGCCTCAGTCGCAATTCGATCTCGTCGCGGTGTCGCCCAATCGGGGCAGTCCGGCCGAGGTTGCGCTCAACACCTCGCGTTCAAAAGATAATGCGGAACGCGTGTTGCGCTCGTTGAACGACATGGGTCTGCCGGCAAATCGCGTGCAGCTGTCCTCGTCGTCGAGCGCCGAGGCGTTCACTAACGAAGTGCACATCTACGTTCGCTAGTTCGCGACCGCTGCGCCGTTAGCTGATTCCAAACTGATCTTTGTAAGACGGGAAGTCGCCCAGCGACTCTGCGTGATAAACGCCTTTTGCGATCGCCCGCGCAGCGGCATCTGCGGCGAGAAGGCCCACGTCGGCAAGAAGCATCGGCGTGACCTCGATATCCTTGAGCGTCCCGGTGGCGAGCGCAAAGACGCTGTCGCCATCAAACGGTGAATGAACCGGCCGAATAGCCCGAGCGAGACCATCTTGCGCCATGATGGCCAAGCGCTTGGCTTGACCGCGCGTAAGCGCAAGGTTTGTCGCCACCGCGACCAGCGTCGTGTTGGCCCCCTCCATCCCCGGAATGGGATAGGGCACATCCTCGGATGCCATCACCGGGAGCGCCAATTGACCACCCAACTCGCCGGCCAATTCATAGGGGGCGGCCCAGAACACGGATGAGTTCGGTGCGACCGTCGAGCCGAACGGGTTCGCAATGGCCAGAGCGCCCACCTGAATACCATCGTCGCGGATCACCGATGCCGACCCCAATCCACCCTTGAGCGTGCCCGCCGTGGCCCCCATGCCGGCGCCCACATTACCTTGTTCGATGCGGGTTGAGGCGGCCCCGCAGGCCTCGATCGCCATCGCACGATGGGGCGGGCTCTGGTGCCAATCCTGCGCCCCGCCGGCGGGTGGATCGAAAATGATTGCCGCCGGGACGATCGGCACGATAACGCCGCGAACCTCTGCCCCGCGCCCTTGCCCCGCGAGCCAGGAAATCGCGCCGCTGGCGGCATCGAGGCCAAAGGCCGTTCCCCCCGAAAAAACCAAACCATGGATGGTTTCGACGGTGTTGGCGGTATCTAGAAGGTCGGTCTCGCGCGTCCCAGGCGCGCCGCCGCGAATGTCGGCGGCCGCCACACAGGGTTGATCGGGAAGCAGCACCGTCACACCGCTGCGAATTCGGTGGTCGTGGACGTTACCCACTCTGATACCATCGACGTCCGTGATGGCGTTGTGTTGTCCGACAGCAATCATGGTTTTTCCCTGGGCGTGAGGCGACGGTAGAGGGAGCGTTAGACATGGTCAACGCGTACGGCATTTCGGTTCGCGGCCAGATCAAGCGAACACTCGTGGTCGTGGCGTTGGCTGCGATCTGGTTTGCACCACCCGCAACTTCCGCTGCGGAAAACGCATCGGTGTTTGCGACCCGCCACATGGTTTCAGCGGCGAACCCCTTCGCAGCGCGCGCCGGCCGAGAAATATTGCGACGCGGTGGAAGCGCCGTCGACGCTGCGATCGCGGTACAAATGGTTCTTACCGTGGTCGAACCACAGTCGTCCGGTATTGGCGGCGGCGCCTTCATGCTCCATTACGATGCGACCGATCGAGCGGTACAGGCCTATGACGGTCGGGAAACCGCCCCCGCAGCAGCGACACCGGAGCTCTTCTTAGATAAAGACGGTAAACCACTTGGCTTTTTTCAAGCACTCGTCGGCGGCCGTGCGGTCGGTGCGCCGGGTGTCGTTCGCATGCTCGAAATGGCGCACAAAGAGCACGGCCTGCTGCCGTGGCGCGATCTCTTCAACGCCGCACTCGCGCTATCGGAAAACGGTTTTCCCATTTCGCCGCGCCTGAATAGACTCGTCGCAAACGACAAGTATCTTGCGACCTATCCCGACACGCGGCGCTATTTCTTCGATACCGATGGAAGCGCCAAACCTGTCGGACACGTCTTGCGAAACCCTGCGTTGGCGGAAACGTTCCGGCGGATCGCCGTCGACGGAGCGGACTCGTTCTATGAGGGCGCGATCGCGCGATCGATTGTTTTTGCCGTGCGGTCGGCGCGGGACAATCCGGGCTTGCTCACCCAAGCCGATCTCGCTGGTTACAAGGCCAAACGACGCCCGCCCGTATGCCGCCAGTACCGCGGGCTCGAATTATGCGGGATGCCCCCACCGACGTCCGGGGGCGTCACGACCCTGCAGATCCTCGGCATTCTGCAGGCGACCCCGTTCAACAATGCGCCCCCGGGCAGTCCCCTGGCGGCGCATTACATGGCCGAAGCCAGCCGCCTCGCGTTTGCGGATCGCGGGCGGTACCTCGCAGATTCGGACTTCGTCGATGTGCCGGTCGCTAACCTTCTCGACAGCCGCTACTTGCGGCAGCGGGCACGCCTCGTGTCACCGACCCAGCCTATGACAGGCGTTGAACCAGGAACGCTTTTTAAGAAGCGCTCCGACAACACTGTGCGGGGGATTAGCCCGGAACTTCCCTCGACCACGCATTTTTCCATCGTCGACGGAGACGGCAACGCGGTGTCGATGACCTCCAGCGTTGAAAACGTCTTTGGGTCGCGCTTGATGGTGGGCGGGTTCTTGTTGAACAACCAGCTCACCGATTTCTCTTTTGCTCCGGAATCGGACGGCGCGCTGGTTGCCAATCGCGTACAACCGGGAAAACGGCCACGCAGTTCGATGTCGCCGTTCATCGTCATGGATGGGCAAAAGCGGTTTCGCATGGCGGTCGGATCGCCGGGTGGCAGCCGAATCATCGGCTATGTCGCGAAGACCCTGATCGGGGTGATCGATTGGCGCCTAGACATCCAAAGCGCCATCGATCTGCCCAACCTGACCAACCGGGGTCGCGCGACGGAAGTCGAAATGCGCGACGACACCGCGGCATTGGGTCGCGCTCTTATGGAAATGGAGCACACGGTCCGAACGGTACCAATGACGAGCGGCATCCATGGCATTGTTCAGGACCGACGAGGGCTTTGGGGCGGGGCGGACCGGCGCCGCGAGGGCGTCGCGTTAGGCGACTAGCGCCGCGCCACCAAGAAGAGGCGCTGCATCTCGAAGAGCGTGTTGCCATCTGGTCGCGGGGGATAAGCCGCTCGATAACGGACCCGCATCTCTTCGAGGAATTCTTCTCTTTCGGCGCCTTCCAGCGCTTCAAGGACCGGACGCAGCGCCGTGGACATAAACCACGTCAGTACCGGATCCTCGCCGCTGAGAATGTGCGTGTAGTTGACCTCCCAGATGTCGAGGTCCTGCACCAATGGCGCCAGAACATCGTAGTAGAAGCCGGGCGGCTGGACATGGTCGTATGACACCGCCGTGCCGAGATGCGCGCGCGACGGCTCGGCCGTAATGCACGCCAGAATCTCCGTGTGAGTCGGTTGCGCGTAGTTGCGCGGCATCTGCACCGCGAGAACCCCATTGGCAGACAGGCTCTCAACGAGCCGGGGCATCACCTGGGCATGGTTTGGGACCCAGTTAAACGCTGCGTTCGAGAAGATGAGATCGGCGTCCCGGGTCGCAAAGGATGAGATATCTTCTTCGATCCACGTCAGACTCGGATCATGCTCGCGGGCCTGCGCCAACATCTCTTTCGAGCTATCGATTCCGGTCACGTCGGCCTCAGGCCAGCGCGCGCGCAACATGGTCGTGACATTGCCCGGGCCACACCCCAAGTCGAAAATATGCGCCGGGGCCTGGAGATCAATCCGGGCAAGGAGATCGATCGCCGGTTGGCGACGGTAGCGATCAAACCTTAGGTAGAGATTGGGATCCCAGGCCACGTGCTAGCCGACCCGCGCCGCGTGGTCCGCATCATCGGCCGGGAGTTCAAGAACATTGGTCGGGAGTTCGACCCGGAACGTCGAGCCACTGTGGCTTGTCCGGTGCAACGCCAGGAGCCCACCGTGGGCCTCAATCAAGTCGCGGGCAATCGCCAGTCCCAAGCCAGTACCCGAGGCTTTCGTGCTCGATTTGAATGCCTGGAACAGCCGTCCCTGCACGGCTTCCGGTACGCCCGGTCCGTTGTCGCTAAAGTCGATGACCACGCAATTCGCGAAAGATGCCGCCGACACAGAAATCGTGCCTCCTTCTGCATCGTCGATCGCTTCGATCGCGTTGCGCCCCAAATTCATGAGAACGCGAAAAAGCTGCTCGTGATCGGCGCCAATATTCAAACCGCTCGGCGCACTGTTTTCCCACGCCACGGGTGATTCCCTGCCTAGCCCAAGCGCGACGCCGACGTCGGTGACCAAATCACGCAGAGAGAACATGGTGCGGTACGGCTTTTGCTCATGGGCCTTGCCGAACTGAAGGGTCTGGGTACACAGCTGAATGGCCCGGTCGATCGCGCGAAGCAGGACCGGGGTGGCGCGGCGGGTTTCCGGGTCGCCACTCACGGCGAGCCGATCAGAGACAAGCTGCGCCGTGGCCAAAATATTGCGCAAATCATGATTGATCTTGCTAACGGCCGCGCCGAGTTCCGCAAGTCGCGTTTTTTGTCGGAGCGCGAGGCGGAGATCGCCCTGCATCGCGGCAAACTCATGCTGGGCGAGGCCGATTTCGTCGTTTCGCCTATCGGGCGAACTGCTCGGACCCACGCCTTCGGGATCGTTCCGAAACTCGACCATGTTTTGCGTGAGGCGGCGAACCGGGCGCACGATCAGGATATGGAGCGCGAGGTAAACCATGCCCGCCGTAACGGCGGAAATGAGGAGCGACAGCCCAAGCACC
>CALJDF010000302.1 GCA_938023835.1 uncultured Alphaproteobacteria bacterium | reverse complement strand
CGCGCGAAACCACGCGACCTCGAAACTCGACAGCTGGCCGCTCATGAATTTGATCAGCACCGCCATCACCGACATGAACCCCGCCGCCAGCAGTGCCCAGATTACCCCACGGGTGTTCGGCGCGAGGGCGGCCCACGTGCTGCGGGCTTCCGCTATCATGAACGACCCGATGTACGACCCGCGAAGGAACGGCAATGCCCATCATTGCGCAGATCGACACCCCCACCGACGAGGAACGGGCGGCCATCACCGCGCCCCTCGGCAAGCATTCTCGCGACCAGGGATTTGTCTGGGATCCCGCCAAAGTGATTTTGGCGTTGCGCGAGGGCGAAACAATCCACGGCGGCTTGATCGGGTTTATCCAATGGGACTGGCTTCACGTCGAGATTCTTGGTGTCGGTGCGGCCTTGCGCGGTCAGGGGTGGGGTCGCCGGTTGATCGAAGCTGCAGAAGGTCTTGCTGGCAATCATGCGTGCCGCGGTCTTTGGCTCAGCACGTTCACCTTTCAGGCGCCGGCATTCTACGAGCGCATGGGCTTCACGCGGTGCGGCGAAATCCCCGACCATCCAGCGGGACAAAGTCGTCTGTTCTATATGAAGCGTCTCGACACCGTGGGTCATGCCTAACCGCTATTCGGTGCAGAGGTGGCGACCGCGGCGGCGGTCTTGCGGTCTTGGTTTTCCCGGCGCGCGATATAGATCGAGCTCACGAAAATCACCGCGGCGCCGACGAACGTCCAAAAATCTGGAATTTCCGAGAACGCCACAAAGGCAATTAGCGCGGCAAAAGGCAATCGCATGAAGTCGAGCGGCATCACCGCTGATGCATCGGCTTTGCTCAGCGCGCGGGTGAAGGCGAGATGCGCAAAGGTGCCGGCGCCGGCCACGACGCAGAGCCAGAACAAGGACGACCAACTCGGCCATTCCCAAACGAACAGCGCCGGGATGAACGACACTGGGGTGAACAAGATCACCATATAGGCCACGATGCGCTCTGGTGGCTCCGTCGCCGACAGCATCTTGATCGACACGATCGACATCGCCATCAAGATTGACGAGGCGATCAGCAACAGATGCCCCGTCGTCACCTCGGCAACGCCGGGGCGCAACACGATCATCGCCCCGCCAAAACCGACCGCCGTCGCCACCCAGCGCGGGATGCCGACTTTCTCATGCAGCAGGAGCACCGCCACGACGGTCACGAACAGCGGCGAGGTGAAACTGAGCGCCACTGCTTCGGCGATCGGGGTCACCGTGACCGCATAAAACCACATGAACATCGACCCCAGGCCGAATGCTGCCCGCCAGGCATAGAGCTTGATCCGCGACGTCCGTAAGAATCCCAGCCCACGCCGCGCGATGATCGGGCCGACGATGAACACGCCCAGCAAGTTGCGAAAGAAGACGACCTCGAACGACGGCACCTCGGCCGAGACATGCCGCACCGACGCAACCATGACCGAGAATAGTGCCGTCGCGGTCAGCATGTAGAGCGCCGCGACCAGGGGCTGCGGTAAGGATCGGAAGCGCGCTAAAGCCGTCATACTGTTCTGGGTTTCCCGCCGATACGTCACCCCGCCGCAGCGCGGACGCAAATCGGTTCGGGCAAGACCGCGCAATTATGGGCCGTGCGGCCCGTCGGCACCAAGTCTTTCGCTGCATAGCTGCGTTGCAAGGCCCCATGCGCGTCGCTACCGTCGCCCAGTGGAAACGATGCCATGACCGAGATGACGCCCCTTTGGACCCCCAGCCCGCAAACCATTGCGGACAGCAACCTCACCGCCTTCGCGCGCCACGTCGAAAAGGCCTGGAATGTCACGCTGCCGGATTATTGGGCGTTGCTCGACTGGTCGCGTGCCAACCAAGAGGCGTTCTTTCAGTCGGTGTGGGATTTCGGCGGCGTCATCGCGGAAACTCGCGGTGACCGGGTCCTAATTGATGCCGACAAAATGCCCGGTGCGCAGTGGTTCCCTGATGCCAAACTCAACTTCGCCGAAAACCTGCTGCGCCGCCGCGACGATGCCCCGGCGCTGATCTTCCAAGGCGAACAAGGCGATCGCCGCGTCCTCAGTTTTGCCGACCTCTACAACCGGGTCTCTCAACTCGCCCAGGCGTTGCGCGCCGACGGCGTCGTCGCGGGCGACCGCGTCGTGGGCTTTATGCCCAACATGCCGGAAACCATTGTTGCGATGCTCGCCGCCGTCAGCATCGGCGCCACCTGGTCGTCGTGCTCGCCCGACTTCGGCATCAAGGGCGTGATGGACCGCTTCGGCCAGATCGAGCCCACCGTGTTGTTCACCGCCGATGGCTACTTCTACGCGGGCAAACAACATGACTCGCTGAACCGGATCGGCGAGATTGCCGCGCAGCTGCCCAGCCTGCGCCGCCTCGTCGTCGTGCCCTACGCCACGCCGACACCGGATATTGCCAACCTGCCGCGTGGCGTGTTGTTCGACGATTATCTCGCGCCGCACACCCCGGGCGATATCGATTTCGCGCAACTGCCGTTTAATCACCCGCTCTACATCATGTATTCGTCGGGCACGACCGGCGTCCCGAAATGCATCGTGCACGGAGCCGGCGGTACGTTGTTGCAGCACCTCAAGGAACATGTGCTACACACCGATCTGCGCAAGGGCGATCGCTTTTTTTACTTCACCACCTGCGGCTGGATGATGTGGAATTGGCTCGCGTCCGGCTTGGCGGTCGGCGCCACGCTCGTGCTCTATGACGGCTCGCCGTTCGAGGCCGATGCCAACGCATTATGGTCGTTGGCCGAACGCGAACAGGTCGATGTCTTCGGTGCCTCGGCCAAGTTCTACGACGCGTGCAACAAGGCCGAGATCGCCCCCATCAAGACCCACGACCTCAGTCGGGTGCGCACGATCCTATCCACGGGCTCGCCACTCGCCCCGGCGAGCTTTGATTTCGTCTATCGGTCGGTGAAACAAGATGTCCGGTTGTCGTCGGTCTCGGGCGGCACCGATCTGCTGGGTTGCTTTGCTGCCGGGGCGACGGTCCTGCCGGTCTATCGCGGCGAGATCCAATCCCGGGTCCTCGGCATGTCGGTCGAAATCTTCAACGACGACGGCCAGCCGGTGCAGGGCGAAAAGGGCGAGCTGGTGTGCACCAAACCGTTCCCCTCGATGCCGATCGGGTTCTGGAACGATCCCGGCGATGCCAAATACCGCAGCGCCTATTTCGAGGTCTTTCCCAACATCTGGACCCATGGCGATTACTGCGAGCTGACCGATCGTGGCGGCTTCGTGATCTATGGCCGCTCCGACGCCGTGCTCAATCCCGGCGGTGTGCGCATCGGCACTGCCGAGATCTACCGTCAAGTCGAACAAATGGCCGAAATCGAAGAAGGCCTGTGCATCGGCCAGTCATGGGACAACGACGTGCGCGTGGTCTTGTTCGTCCGTTTGCGCGACGGCGTAACCTTGGACGATGCCTTGCGCGACAAGATCAAAGCCAACATCCGCGCCAACGCCACGCCGCGCCACGTACCGGCCAAGATCATCGCGGTTGCCGATATTCCGCGCACCATCAGCGGCAAGATCACGGAACTCGCGGTGCGCGACATCGTGCACGGACGCGCCGTAAAAAACATGGACGCCTTGGCCAACCCCGAGGTGCTAAAGCTGTTCGAGGACATCCCCGACCTGCGCACTTAGTCGGTCGTCAGATCGCGCACCAAGGCGGGATAGCGCAGGATCAAGATCGCCGAGCGCATCGTCATGAAGGCGACCAGCGACAGCCACAGGCCATGATTGCCCCACAGCGGCATCATCACCATGTTAACCGCTACCAGGGTGGCCAACGACAAGATCATGCCGTTGCGCAAGGCCTTGGTGCGTGTCGCGCCGAGAAACACGCCGTCGAACTGAAATGCCCAAATGCCGATCAACGGCATCAGCACCATCCACGGCAAAAAGTCTCTTGCCTGCGCGCGGACCTCGGATGACACCGTCATCAGGTCGATAAACGGCCCACCCAGCAACCCGTAACCCAACGCGAAAATCCCGGCGACCACGGCCGACCAAATCGTGGTGACCGCCACCGCACGGCGCAGATGGGTGCGGTCGCGCGCGCCGACCGCGCTGCCCACCAACGTCTCGGCAACATGCGCAAACCCGTCGAGCCCGTGCGAGACCAACATGAACAGCTGCATCAAGATCGCGTTGGCGGCCAGCACCACATCGCCCTGCTCGGCGCCGCGTGCGGTGAAGTAGGCCACCGCCGTGATCAGGCACAGCGTTCGGATGAAGATATCGCCGTTGACTGTAATCATCCGGCGCAATTGCGTTGCATCGAGAATACGGGCGCGCGGTGCGGCATCGGCAAAGCCGCGCAGCGTCCGCGCGATCAACCACAACCCCACCGCGGCGGTTGCGTATTCCGCGATCACGGTGCCGGCGGCCACCCCCTCGACACCCCAGCCCAACCCGAGAACGAAGCCGACATTCAGCACGACATTGAGGCCGTTGAGGAACACCTGAAGCAGCAGCGCCAAGCGCACCTGCTGTCGACCCAACAGCCAGCCCAAGACCACGTAGTTGGCGAGCGCCGCCGGCGCGCCCCACACCCGAATCTGAAAATAGGTGGCGGCCAGCGACTCGACCTCCGGCCCCGCGTCGATCGCCCATCGGCCGAACGCCAGGATCGGGTACTGCAGGCTCAACACGACCACCGAGATGACCCCGGCGAGGGTGACGCCGCGCTGAAAAGTCGCGCGCATCTCGGCGGCATCGCCAGCGCCAAAGGCTTGCGCGGTAAATCCCGTGGTGCCCATCCGCAGGAACCCAAAGCCCCAATAGATGTAGGTGAAGATCAACGTCCCCACCGCCACCGCGCCGATGTAATAGGGCGCGTCCAACTGGCCCATCACCGCGGTGTCGACCATCCCCAGCAGCGGCACCGAGATGTTCGACAGGATGATCGGGATCGCCAGCCGCCAGACCAAGCGGTGCCAGTCCGGTTGCGCCAGGGCGGCGTCGGTCATGGCATCGCCGGATGGCGCAACAGCATCAGGTTTAAGTTGTTCAACGCGCGATACAAGGTTCGGAAACGAACGTCGAAATTTTTGACGCCGCTGTCTTCGCGCAACGCCGCGATGGTTCTCACGCCGTCGACCAAGCCGACAATCCGCGCGGCTTCGGGATCGACCGGATAGGTCACCGGTACGCCGTCGAGCGTCGTCTTGATCTCGGGCCGTTGTGCCAAACTCGCCGCCAAGGCGCTCGCATCGGTGCGCAACAAAACGGGCACCGCCGCATCGGCAATGCCGGCAACGGCCTTTTCGCGCGGCGTGCCTTTCGTCAAATAGACGATATGGGCCTTGATCGCGCCGCTCAGGTTTTCGGCCAACGCGCAGGCGTCGAGCCAGGCCAGTTTGCGCGCGCGCTTCAACAAATCTTTGTCGCTGAGATACATCGCGGGATCGTACCGCGCCGGCACCATCAGCGCCGATACCGTCAACCCGGCCTGGTCGGCCAGCGCCGCCACCTCGGGTACGGTGTAGGCGCGGTCGATCGGATGCAGCAGGAGATCGGCCAGCGCCGCATCGTCGTCGCTCAAGCTGGATAGGAACGGGTTGCGCTTCAACCAGTTGGTCTCCGGCGCATCGCGCAGCATTTGCCGGAGCACTTTCAGGCGACGCCGCATGTCGGGCTCCGGCGCCAACGCGCGCAACGCGGCCTGCGCGGGGTAAACGCCGGTGCGTCCCAGCACGCCATACACCATGATTCCCATCCCGCCGCCGGGCCGCAGCAGGTCGGCCAAGCAGCGCACTCCCAAGTCGGGGTCGGGCAGGTGATGCAACACCCCGCAGCAATCGATGTAGTCGAACGGCGCGGCGAAATCGGGCGGCTCGGTGATCGATCCCTGGTGAAACGTGATATTCGTCAACCCGCGCACCTCGGCCCGCGCCCGCGCCACGGCTTGCGAGGCCGCACTCAGGTCGAGGTAATCGACGTGTCCCCCAGGACTGCGATCGGCCAAATGCTGGGC
>CALJDF010000301.1 GCA_938023835.1 uncultured Alphaproteobacteria bacterium | reverse complement strand
CAGCAACCCCTCGTGGGCCCATAAATCGAAATGGCCAAGCCAGAGCTTTTCGTTCATCAGCGCCATGAGCGTATGTACAGCGGTGATCTTTTCTTTCGGCACCTTGAGATCGAACGCGCAGGAAAACTGAAGCGCTTCGTGTTCCTCACGCCACGCAAACCACAGGTGGTAGCGGGTCCAACTGCCCTCGACACCGACGTTGAGTTCGTCGTCGGCCTGGCGGTCGAACGGCCATTCATTGGCAGTTACGATTTGCTCGATGATGTCGAGGGGATTACGGACCGATGGCACATCGGTCGCCATGACTAAAGTCATTGGCAGCTTCCCCGCACTAGGGCCGGCTCGCGGTGCCCCGGTCGATTTCGTTCGGCAATATTATTGCGCGGCGGCATTCCCAATCGCACGATCTAGTGCCTCTCCCAGACATCGACCCAAGATGTATGCCAAAGCCGCGGACTCCCCGTCAAGCGACGATTCGGAGAATCCCGTTTTGAATCAACGCTCTGTGGGTAGTTTTCGATCCGGCCAAATGGCGGAATTACGAGTCGACACAAGGGCTTAGTGAATCGCCGTCAATCGATTCACGAAGGAGGGGCCTCTATTCATCCACACCTTTTTTTCTCGGTCGCCAAAACACGCACCGAAAAGGAAATTATTCAGGACTCTTCGCGGGCTTCGGCGCTGGCTTCTTGACCGACGTTTTAAGTGCTGCCTCAAGCGACTTGACCTTCGCCGCCAACGCGTCGTTTTCCTCGCGCGCCTTCTGTGCCATCTCGCGCACGACATCAAACTCCTCGCGCGTCACGAGGTCCATTTCACCAAGCCAGCGCTGGAACTGTTCTTTGATCCGGGCCTCAACTTCCTCGCGAACACCCCCAACTACATTGAGCGCGCCACTGGCGACGCGGGACAAGTCGTCAAAGATCGGGTTATTCGGCTGCATGATGTCCTCCAAAGGTTACCCGACTATAGAACCGCCTCACGTGGCGGTGAAGAGTGGTGCTGTCACCCTAGTGTGACGTCGCCAAGCTTGGTTTCCTGCGGGGGTTTGACTATTTTCGGTGAACCATTCCTGATTCCAATGATGAGCGCGCATGATGCTTGGCGCCCTGCCCTTTCCGACCATCGATCCGGTTCTCGTGGCCATCGGCCCCTTCGCCATCCGGTGGTACGCGATCGCGTATATCGCGGGGATCCTACTGGGATGGCGTTTTGTGCTCGGATTGATCGCGCGCGGCAACACCGCGATGACGCGCAAGGATGCCGACGATTTTGTCGTGTGGGCCACGCTCGCGATCATTCTGGGCGGTCGGCTGGGGTATGTCCTGTTCTACCAGCCCGGGTACTACCTGTTTCATCCGATTGAGATTCTGTTCGTCTGGCAGGGCGGGATGTCGTTCCATGGCGGCCTGCTCGGCATGGTCGGTGCGATCATTCTGTTCTGCCGCAAACGCAACCTCGAACTCTTGGCGGTCGCGGATTTGATCGCCTTTGCTGGCCCCATCGGGTTGTTCTTTGGCCGGATCGCCAACTTCGTTAATGCGGAACTTTTCGGACGCGCAACGGATGTGCCCTGGGCCGTGGTGTTTCCCACCGGCGGTCCAATCGGACGACATCCGAGCCAACTCTACGAAGCCGGCCTGGAGGGCATTGTTCTCTTCGGCCTCCTTTGCCTTCTCTACTTCGGCACGTCTGCGCGCAATCGCCCAGGGCTGCTGACAGGGTTTTTCGCGGCCGGCTACGCCGCCGCGCGCTTGTTTGTCGAGTTCTTCCGCGAACCCGACGCCCATCTTGGGTTCCTCGCCGGCGGGATCACGATGGGGCAGGTCCTCTCGGTACCGCTGCTGCTCCTGGGCGCCTTTTTCATCTGGCGCGCCGCACAGCGCGCGCCGCTGGTTCCCGACCCCCGGTGACCGCAACACCCCTGGGACGGCACCTGTGCGATTTGATCGCGACCCAGGGTCCGCTCACGATGGCGCGCTTCATGGCAGAAGCCCTAGGCCACCCCGAGCACGGTTATTACATGACCCGCGATCCGTTTGGTGCAGCGGGCGATTTCATCACCGCGCCCGAAATCAGCCAAATGTTCGGCGAACTGATCGGCGCTTGGTGTGCCGATGTCTGGATGCAAATGGGTGCGCCGGCGGGGCTGCATTTGGTCGAGTTGGGGCCGGGTCGTGGCACCTTGATGAAGGACGCCCTGCGCGCCACGCACCGGGTGCCGGGCTTTCGCGATGCGCTGACCCTCCATCTGGTCGAGACCAGCCGCCGCCTCCGCGACGTTCAAGCCAAGACCTTGGAGGGACAAGCGGTGGCCTGGCACGACAGCGTGACGGATGTACCGGCCGGCCCAACGATCGTCATTGCCAATGAGTTGTTCGACGCCCTGCCGGTCCATCAGTTCCAGTTCAGGCAGGGGCAGTGGCACGAACGACTGATCGATGTTGCGCCCGACAGCGAAGACTTACGGCTTGTCCTCGATCCGTCACCCGCCCATCGCGCAAGGCTGGATCATTTCGCGCGCCCCCAAGACGGCGCCATTGCCGAGATTTGTCCGGCGGGTGTTTCATTGGCCGAATACCTCGCAACACGGGTTGCTCGGGAGACCGGTGCTGCGCTGATCATCGATTATGGACACACCGAGCCCGGCTTCGGCGACACGGTGCAGGGCGTGCGGGCCCACAAGATGCACTCGATCCTCGAAACCCCGGGCACGATCGACCTCTGCGCGCACGTCGACTTCGCAGCGTTGGCCGATGTTGCCGACAAGAACAGCACGGCCACGTGGGGCCCCGTGTCCCAGCACGACTTCCTGCGAGAACTCGGCATCGATGAACGAGCGGCCGCGCTCTCGGCAGCCTCCCCCACGGACGCAACCGACATTGCATCGGCGGTGCACCGTTTGACCCATCCCAATGAGATGGGCACTCTGTTCAAGGTTCTCGCCTTTTCCAGCGCTAACCTTCATCCGGCTGGGTTCGACCTGCGTGATTCGATCTGAATACCTCTCGGCACTTCCAGGCATTGCCCACGCTTTTTTTACGCGACGGGGCGGCGTGTCGAGTGGCATCTACCAATCGCTCAATTGCGGGGCGGGCTCAAATGACGAGGCCGCCGACGTGCAGGAAAACCGTAGCCGCGTGCTGGCCGCGTTCGGCGCCACGGCGCAAAGCCTGAACACCGTCTACCAAGTTCACGGCACCGACGTTGCCGAAGCCGCCGGCGCCTGGCCAGGAACGCCGCCACAGGCCGATGGGCTGGTTTCACGGACGCCCGGTGTGGTGCTGGGCATCTTGACGGCCGACTGCGCCCCGGTCCTTTTTGCCGACCCCAACGCCGGGGTGATCGGTGCGGCACATTGCGGGTGGCGCGGCGCCCTACACGGCGTGGCAGAACGGGTCCTCGAGGAGATGGAGACGCTGGGCGCGGAGGCGCAGCGCATCACCGCAACGATCGGTCCGACCATCGCACAGGAGTCGTACGAAGTGACCGACGAGTTCCAAGCGGCGCTCGTCAACGACGACGCCGACGGCGCCGCGTTTTTTGCGCCGGGCAAACCGGATCATGCGCAATTCGACCTGCCGGGATACGTGCGTCATCGATTGGAGCGTGCAGGACTGGCGGCCGTGAACTGGACCGGCCACGACACCTACGCCCTGGCCGAACAGTTTTTTAGTTATCGGCGGGCGACACATCGCGGCGAGCCGGATTATGGCCGGCAGATTTCGGGGATCGCGCTTGCTCCATAGGCACGGCCGACGGGCGCTCATCGCAAGCGCGATCGCTCTATTGGCCGTCGCCGCGTGCCAGCCCCTGCCGCGACCGTTTCAGCCCGACGATAAACGTCTCAATGCTGCCGATTTTGCCCGCCTCGGCACCCGCGGGGGTATCATTGTCGCCGTCCCGGCCCTTGAGCACCAAGCCAACGCCGAACGGTTGGCAAGCCTGGTCGCAGCCGCGCTCAGGGATCGCGATATTCCGGCCATCGCGGGACTGCAAGACCTCAGCAACCGCTATGTCTTGAACGGCAACGCGCGCACCGAGACCCGCGTCGGTGAGACGGTTGCGATATCCGGCATCTGGCGCCTCATCGACCCCCGGGGACAAGACGTCATGCAGTTCGCCGTGGCGCAGCCGGTTGACCAAGAGAGCTGGCGCAACGGCGAGGTCGCCACCCTGGCCCTCCTCGCAGACCGCGTCGCCACCGAAATGGCGAGGCAGTTCGCCCGCCCCTCACCCTCACCACAAACGGCGATCGCGACACCGACGGCACGGGTCACCATTTGGTCGATCGGCGGCCTGACCGATGAAAGGTCGGGCGCCCTAAACACCATCACGCAAACCGCACTGCGTGCCCGTGGCATCACGGTGGTTGGCGCAGACGACCCCGACGCGCTGGTGCTCAGCGGCTGGGTCGACCGCGACACCAACGACGCCGACACCGAGCGAATCGTGATCGAATGGACCGTGCTTCGACCCAATGGCGAGGAGGTCGGCATCATGTCGCAAAGCAACGTGGTCGCCGTCGGCGATTTCGAACGCTACTGGAATGATGTGGCCCCGATTATTGCCAGCGCCGCGGCTGACGGCCTGATTGAGATGTTGTCGGCGCGCTGACACGGATAGGCGCGCCCAGCCCGTTGCGACGCTTCAGTAGTCGGCGTCGCGAAACACCTCGACATCGCTGAGGAGAATCATCGCGGCATGATCGGTGAGAAGATCATCGGTCGCTTCGGCCAAACGCCGCGCAACGTCTTCGTTCGCGACCACCAGAATCGTAGCGCGGCCGAGCGCCGGCGTAATGTCGTCACGCTGCCACCGCCCCGCATCGCCGCGACCGGATGATGCCGATGAAATCGTGTAACCGGTGGCGCCCTCACGATCGAGAAGCGCGCGAACCGTCTCCACCAGCGCGCCCTCAACAATGATCTCCAAGCGTTTTTTACGAAACAGTTGGCGCACATCGATCTCCTAAAGAAGTGTTTCGGCAACCCACAGATACAAGGGAATGCCGATGACGACGTTGAAGGGAAAGGTCACCGCAAGAGAAAGGGTTACGTAAACGCCTGGGTTGGCCTGGGGCAACGCGAGGCGCATCGCCGCCGGTACCGCGATGTAGGAGGCTGACGCGCTCAGCACCGCAAGGAGCACAGCGCCCCCTGTGCTCAACCCGATGGCAACACCAAGCGCGCCGCCAATCCCGGCACTCAGCAACGGCATTACCAACCCGAAAACGATGAGCCCCGGGGGAATCCCGCCGGCTTGGCGAATCCGACCCGCCGCGAGGAGCCCCATATCCAACAGGAAGAGAGTCAACACGCCTTTGAATGGCGCGTCGAAAAACGCTTTGACGTCGCCCTCGCCAATGGGGCCGACAATCCAACCGATCACAAACGCCCCGAGCAAAAGAACAACCGATCCGTTGAGCAGGATCTCGCGGTACAGACCGCCGTCGGTCGACAGGTTGGATCCAACGCCGCCACGCCGCGCAATCCACAAGACCGCGATAATGGCGGGGGTCTCCATCAGCGCCACGACCGCGACCATGAACCTCTCGAACGGGACCCCGCTCAGGCGCAGGAATTCGGCGGCAGTCAGGAACGTCACGACCGAGATTGACCCGTAATGCGCCGCAACCGCGGCGCGTGTCGCCACATCCGTTCCCGGACTAAGGACTCGAATCAGGGCGACCGCCAAGAACGGTAGGAGGAACGACAACAACGCGCCGACCACCAACGCAAGGACAAGCCCAGTGCCGACCCCCTGTTGGTTGACGGCGACGCCACCCTTGAGCCTGATGGCGAACATGAGATAGACCGCCATGGCCTTGCCGATCGCTTCCGGAATGCTGAGGTCGGAACGCAGCTGAGGTCGGAACGCAAAAGGCCGGTACCCAACCCGAGCCCGAAGGCCAAAATCATCGGCGTCAGAAGGTTGGCAAGCGCCGCGTCAAAGAATCCCATCCCGAGGTACCACTCCCCCAACAAAAACGACCAGTTGCGGCAGGCACCTTAGTAAACGCGACCCCGCCCAACAACGGAGAACGCCGAGGACGTAGTGGTTGCAGGCGATCAATCAACCCCCGAGGTAACCGTTTATCTCGAATGGATATGTGCGTGAATGACGCTATTCTACGCGGCGTCAATTTAGGACCGTCGCCCGGCGGCCTGATCCACACTGGAACCACAAGGAAGCCGACCGGTTCGGCATTGATGACCCTGGCATGGACGACTTCGACAATCTGATCACCGGTTACCGCCGCTTTCGAACCGGACGGTTCACCCAACAAAACGCCCTCTACAAACGCTTGGCCGATTTGGGCCAGTCGCCGCGCGTCATGGTCATCGCGTGCTGCGATTCCCGGGCCGATCCCGCCCTGATCTTCGATACGGCACCCGGTGAGATCTTTGTGGTCCGCAACGTCGCCAATCTCGTGCCGCCCTATTCGCCAAGCGACAAATTTCATGGAACATCGGCAGCCCTGGAATTTGGCGTCACCGGCCTTGAGGTCTCGCATATTCTCGTCCTGGGACATGCCCGCTGCGGCGGGATCGAAGCAAGCCTCTCTCGGCAAGAAGATGGCTCGTTTATCGGTCGGTGGGTATCGATACTCGATGAGACCCGGCAGTCGATTGATCCGACCACCTCCCATGAAAAACAGTGCGTTAGTCTTGAACTGGCGGGAATCGGGCAGTCGCTGAAGAACCTTGTGACCTTTCCCTTCGTCGCCGAACGGGTTGCGGCAGGGACCCTGTCTTTGCACGGCGGCTACTTCGATATCGCCACCGGCATGCTCAATATGCGCGACCCGGAGAACGGTATGTTCGCCGAGATCAAGTAGGCCGCGCACGGCATTTACAGCGGCCCTAGCCGTTGTTACAGTCCGCGCGCTTCTGACGCCCCTCGGGTTTATCCATGTCGCCAAGCATTCGGCCAACCGCCCGCCCGCAATGAAAATCATCGCCGGCAACAGCAATAGGCCATTGGCCGAGGCGGTCGCTGCCTACCTCAATCTTCCGTTGTCTAAGGCCTCGATTCGGCGATTTGCCGATATGGAGGTGTTTGTCGAAATCCACGAAAACATGCGTGGCGAGGACGTTTTCGTCTTCCAGTCGACCTCCTACCCGGCCAACGACAACCTGATGGAATTGCTGGTCATTATCGACGCGGTGCGCCGAGCATCGGCCCGCCGGATTACCGCCGTCATCCCCTATTTCGGCTATGCCCGGCAAGACCGCAAACCCGGCCCCCGAACGCCGATTTCGGCAAAACTGGTCGCCAATATCATTACCGAGGCCGGTGCCGACCGGGTCCTCACCCTCGATCTACACGCCGGGCAAATTCAGGGATTCTTCGATATCCCAACCGACAACCTGTATGCCGCGCCAATCATGGCCAAAGACATCAAAGAGCGGTACCGAAACGACAACTTGATGTTCGTCTCGCCTGATGTCGGCGGGGTCATCCGAACTCGAGCCGTGGCGCGGCGCTTGAACGCCGATCTGGCGATTGTCGACAAACGGCGCGAACGCGCCGGTGTCTCGGAGGTGATGCATATCATCGGTGATGTCGAGGGCCGACGCTGTATCCTAATCGACGATATCGTCGATTCGGCCGGCACCCTGTGCAATGCCGCCAACGCCCTCAAAGAGCACGGCGCCGAATCGGTGATGGCCTATGTCACCCACGGCGTCTTATCAGGCGGCGCGGTCGCGCGGGTCGCCAGTT
Source organism: uncultured Alphaproteobacteria bacterium (assembly GCA_938023835.1). Lineage (GTDB taxonomy): Bacteria > Pseudomonadota > Alphaproteobacteria > SHVP01 > SHVP01 > CALJDF01. The sequence goes on along the minus strand of CALJDF010000301.1, from coordinate 591 downwards.
CGGCCTTGGAGACCCTGGTCACCACCGACACCATCGTGGCGACCGAGGCCATGCGGGTGTCGGAAAACATCCGCCGCCTGACGACGGCCCCGCTGATGGCCGAGGCTATGCGCCGAATCAGCGATGAATCCTCGGTTTCCAGTCTCTGGGACTAGGAATCAGCCCTAAATAGGTTTAGAAAGCGCCGCTTTAGCGCTGCCGGCACCCCTGGAGGCCGGGGCTTTAGTGGGCTTTGGCCCACCGAAAACATTGGAGAATTGCGATGAGCGACCAACACGTGATCGCCGCGCAGGTGAGAGAGCGGGCTGGAAAAGGGGCCGCCCGCGCTGCCCGCCGAGCCGGTATGGTTCCCTGCGTCATTTACGGCGCCAAGAAGGATCCCATCATCGTCGCCATTGAGCGTCGGCAGTTGGTGTCTGAGATCGAGAAAGGTGGCTTTACCAGCCGCTTGCTCGACATAGACCTGGGGGGAAATGGGAAAGAACATGTCCTCCCGCGCGATATTCATTATCACCCCGTGACCGACGTGCCGATGCATGTCGATTTCTTGCGGGTTACCGACTCGACCCTCATCAACGTCGAGGTGCCGGT
>CALJDF010000300.1 GCA_938023835.1 uncultured Alphaproteobacteria bacterium | reverse complement strand
AATGCCTACAATTCCTTGATCTAGACGGTAAATACCGTCGCAGGCAACAAACTTATCCACAATCACAAAGATTTACGGGGCGGGCTTTCGGGGATAGCCGCCCCGGCCTTTGATCAATCGAGCGTCGGCGGGCGAATGGCCGGGTTTCGGCGCAGGTGGTCGAGGTAATCTCCCGACCCGATGCGTGCGCGCCCTTCGAGCGGCCCAGCATAGGTATACATCCAGGCCGTCAGAGTCCCGTGCTGGACGCTCGCCACGCGGACCTGCACCCGCTCGTACAGCGCATCCTCAGCACCCCGTGTTCCGGCAACACCCTCGTACCGATCAAGCAACGCCAAAGTCGGACCCGGCGTCCGCAACGCATAGACCTCGCCAAGTACCCGGTCCGCCGCGTTGTCTGAAAGCACAACCCCGGGGTAGGCCCCGAAGTCATACATGATCGCCTGAACGCTGCCGTCGTCGTAATAGCGCGCGTGTTCGGCAAACAGAGCGAAGGCAGGCGCTTTCACGGCGCGCCTCAGGGTGCCATAGACAAACAGGCGCGACTCCGCTGCCCCCGTCACGACACCCCGAAGCGCCGCCGAATGACTTCGAACAAGGCACGCATTGCCATGGCTTCCCCGCCACGCGGTCTCCCCGGGCGGTCGGTATCGTTCCAGCCATAGAGATCGAGGTGAACCCAGGTCTTCGCGCTATCCACAAAGTCCGCCAAGAACAATGCCGCGGTGATGGAACCGGCGAACCCGCCCGTGCCCGCATTGTTGATATCGGCAATCGGCGTGTCCAACAAACTGCGATAAGGCCGCCACAACGGCAGGCGCCACAACGGATCATTCACCGTCGTTGCCGCGGCGCTCAGGGCACCGGCGAAGTCCTCATCGTCGCAAAACATCGCCGGAAGATCGGCACCGAGCGCCACCCGCGCCGCGCCGGTTAGCGTCGCACAATCGATGAGCACGTCTGGCGCCTCTTCGTCAGCCAGCGCCAGACCATCGGCGAGAACGACGCGCCCTTCGGCATCCGTGTTGCCGATTTCAACAGACACGCCCTTACGCGTGCGCAGAACATCACCGGGGCGATATGCATTGCCGGCCACGTTGTTCTCTACGGCGGGAATAATGACCCGTAGTCGGACCGGCAGGTTTGCACTCATGATGAGGTGGGCCAATCCCAGCGCCACCGCGGCGCCGCCCATGTCCTTCTTCATCCACCGCATTCCCTGGGCGGGCTTTAGGTTTAACCCGCCGGTGTCAAAACAGACGCCCTTGCCGACCACCGTAACCTTCGGGTGTTTTGGCTTTCCCCACGCGATGTCGATCAGTCGGGGGGCCTTGTCGGCCGCACGTCCAACAGCATGGATGGCAGGAAACTGTTCTTTGAGGCTCTTGCCGCGGACAACCCGAACTTTCGCTCCGAACTCGTCGGCCATCTGCTTTGCCGCCGCTGCGAGTTCGGGCGGCCCCATGTCGGCAGCGGGTGTGTTGATCAAGTCGCGAACTAATGTCACGGCGCGAACCTGTGCTATCACTTGGTCGCGGTCGGCGTCCTTGGGGAGCACGAGTTTGGCTACACGGGCGCGGGTGTCGGTGAGATACCGATCAAAGCGGTAGCAACCGAGCCCCCACCCGACGGCCATCGCGGTCGCGATCGGAACGTCGAGATCGCCCTCAATCGCGTAGGTGCCCGCCGGCAGATTGTTGGGTAACCCGGCAAGGGCCCAGAGGTCGGGGGTCTTATCGATCGCCAGGATCACATGATCTTTCGATCCCTTCGTGCCCGGGACCAAAGCATAAGCACCCACTTTGGCCTTGAACCCGGCCCGGCGGAGCCCATCGCGCACGGCAGCGCTTTGCTTGCGGCGCCACGCGGCATACCCGGTCTCGGTAACCAACGTGATCGGGACGGTGCCTGAGGTGCGCCGTTGGGCAAACGCGTCGTTCATATCAACAGTGTCCTGCCAATTGTCTGCTGGCCGAGTTTACCGCATCCTGCGCCCTCCGGTGCGAACGAACGGAGCCAGGATGTCCCTCAAGCTGATCGTGGGTAGCAAGAACTATTCGTCGTGGTCTATGCGCGCCGGCGTGGCGATGCTGCATACCGGTCTGCCCTACGAGGAAGTCGTCATTCCACTCGGCCAACCGGACACCCATCAAGAGATCGCGCGCTACTCCGCGGCGGGTCTCGTACCGATATTGATCGATGATGCGCACACGATCTGGGACAGCCTGGCCATCATGGAATACTTGGCCGAAGTGGGTCCGGCAGATCGGATTTGGCCTGCGGAACACGGTGCGCGGGCCATGGCCCGATCGATGTCGGCCGAAATGCACGCAGGCTTTGGCGCGTTGCGCCGGGAGTTGCCGATGAATTGCCGACGCCGCTACGACGGATTTGTGTTGAGCACGGATGTGGCTGCCGATGTCGCGCGAATCGGCGACCTGTGGCGCGACGCACGGAACAAATACGGCCGCCCACTCGGCGGGGATTTTCTCTTTGGGGCTTTTTCCGCCGCAGACGCCATGTTTGCCCCTGTGGTTTCGCGCTTTGTTACCTATGGCGTGGCGACCGATGCGACCGCGAACGACTACATCGCGGCCGTGATGGACTATCCGGCGGTACGTGCTTGGGTTGACTCGGCCCGACAAGAACCGATCATCGCGCGGTACGAATTCGATTGAGTGCCTAGGTCGTCGTGCGCTCGCGGCTCACGGACGCCAGTCCGCTGACCGTGAGGACGGTTAGGAGGATGATGACCGCGGCGAGCCAGAATACCCAGCGCGGATCGGCATGATCCATCAGCCATCCAAACGCGATCGGCATCAAGACCCCGCCGAGAGCCAGACCTGTGGAAACGAAAGCGAAAACCTTGCCCATCGATCCCGGTGGCGTGACGCGCCTGACCAACAGATCGCGCGAGGGCTGCACGATTCCGGTGACGAACCCCGCACCCGTGAGCACCGCCGCCATTGCAGCGATCGGCAACGAAAACGTCCCGGCGATCGCAAGTAACGCGGCACCCGACAGAAAGCCGAAGATCGCCGTCATCTCTGGCTTGCCAACCTTGTCGACCAACAACCCGCCCACAAGAATGCCCGCGGCTGCTCCGGCGAGGAACCCAGTGAGGACACCGTTGGCCGCCTCAAGCGGGGTATCGTAGATCGCGACGAGGGCGGCCACCGAAAAGACCCGCACCGCGCCTGTACCCATGGCAATGAACATGAAGAACAAAAACGCCATCAAGATCGGTGGTGAGAGCAGCAATTGAATGCCGCTTAGCGGCAAGGGCGCGCCGGTTGGCGCCGCTGATTTCGCGGGGCCTGGAGTGTGGTCGGCGCGATCTTCCAGGTCGGTTACCCGAATTGCCAAGATCAAGGCCGTCACGATCCCGGCCAAGCCGGCCAAGATCACGGCCGTGCGCCAATCCCACAGGGCAGTAAGGGTGACCATCGCCGCTGGCGCGATCGCCC
>CALJDF010000299.1 GCA_938023835.1 uncultured Alphaproteobacteria bacterium | reverse complement strand
TGTCTCGGTCGAAAACCTCATTAGCCAGCATCAGGTGGCTGTTGAGGGCGCGCGGTCACTCTTTATGGCTGGGAGGTAGCGTCATGCCGCAAGCACCTATCCCTGATTTCCTCCCGGCACTTCCGGAGATATGGCTCGCGGGCGTTGCCATGGTGTTGCTCATGGTCGGCGCGTTTCGTGGCAACGAAGGAACGCGTTTGGTGTCGTGGCTCGCTGTCCTCAGCCTCGCCGTGGCCTTCGTTGCCGTCGTCTTTGGCGACCAAGAAACCACCACCACATTTGCCGGTATGTTCATCGTCGATTCCTTCTCGACGCTGACCAAGGGCTTGATCTTGATCGGCGCGGCAGCGTCTTTAATCATGTCCCTGGACTACATCCGGCGTGAGGGGATGGAGCGTTTCGAGTTTCCGATCCTGATCCTGCTCGCGACCGTGGGCATGCTGATGATGGTCTCGGCGAACGACCTGATTTCACTCTACGTCGGGATCGAACTCCAGAGCCTGTCGCTATATGTCATCGCGGCCTTCAAGCGCGACACCCTCAAATCGACCGAGGCGGGCCTAAAATACTTCGTCCTGGGCGCCTTATCGTCCGGCATGTTGTTGTATGGCGCCTCGATGATCTACGGCTTCACGGGCTCCACCAATTTCGAGACGATTGGCGCGCTGTACACCGATGCCGGTCAGACGCCCTCGATTGGCCTCATCGTTGGTTTGGTGTTCCTCATTTCGGGCCTGGCCTTCAAGGTTTCGGCCGTGCCCTTCCACATGTGGACACCCGACGTCTACGAAGGTGCCGCGACGCCGGCGACGGCCTTCTTCGCAATCGCACCAAAGGTTGCCGCCTTGGCACTTCTGGTCCGCGCGTTGATCGCGCCCTTCTTCGGCGTGGTCGAGGATTGGCAGCAGGTCATCACATTGATCGCGATCCTCTCGATGGCCTATGGCGCCTTCGCCGCAATCCGGCAAACCAACATCAAACGCCTGATGGCCTATAGCTCCATCGGCCACATGGGCTTTGCCCTTGTGGGTTTGGCCGCCGGAACCGAGGCCGGCGTGCAGGCGGTTTTGATCTATCTCTTGATCTATGTGGTCATGAACATCGGGACCTTCGCCGCAATTCTAACCATGCGGGTGAAGGGTCAAATGGTCGAGGGCATCGAGGACCTTGCCGGCTTGGGCCGCAATAACCCGATGTTGGCGATGATTCTTGCGGTTTTGCTCTTTTCCTTGGCCGGTATTCCGCCCTTGGCCGGTTTTTTCGGCAAGTTCTATGTCTTCTTGGCAGCGATCGAGGCCGAGCTTTATACGCTGGCGGTGCTGGGCGTGCTGTCGAGCGTCGTGGGGTCTTTCTACTACTTGCGAATCATCAAAGTGATGTATTTCGACGAACCGGCCGAACCCTTTGAGCGTCCCATCGGTCTAGAGATGTCCCTCATTCTTGTGGCCTCGGGCGTATTCACGACCTTCTTCATCCTCCTCCCGGGTCCATTCCTCGCCTGGACGCAGGCCGCGGCGGCCGCACTCCTTCCTTGAACGAAATGCCCGCCGATTTCTTCATTCGGCATGCACGAGACGAAGTCGGCAGTACGAACGATATCGCCCGAGAACTCGCCGAAACCGGCGCGCCCGAAGGCACGCTCGTTACTGCGAAACGCCAAAAAGCTGGGCGCGGTCGCCGGGGTAACGCTTGGGAGTCCATCGAAGGCAACGCCTTTCTTTCACTCATCCTCCGACCCGATGCGGCGCCTCAAGAGGCCGCCCAAATCTCTTTCGTTGCTGCCGTTGCCGTCGGCGATCTCGTGGCCGACAGACTCAGTGCGCAAAGCGTCGAACTGAAATGGCCCAACGATGTTTTGTGCGATGGTCGAAAGATCTCCGGCATTTTGCTCGAGGCCGCACCGAACGAATCGAGCCGCATCCAGTGGTTGATCGTCGGGATCGGAATCAATGTGTCACACCGGCCGACTGGCCGCGCGGATGCCACCTCGCTTGCCGATGAAGGAGATAGGTCGAGCGATCCAGAAAACGTGATCGCCGATTTCTGTGAGCGCTTCCTTGTTTGGTATCGAACCTGGCAGGATCGCGGCTTTGAAGGCGTTCGCGCCGCATGGCTCGAGCGCGCCCATGGGATAGGGAAGGACATCCAGGTGCGCCTTCAGACCGAAACGGTCGATGCGGTCTTTGACGGCATCGACGAATCGGGCGCACTGTTGGCGCAATTGACGGACGGATCCCGTCGTCGGGTCACCGGCGGCGAAGTATTTTTTGGAGGCACCAGCTAACAGATGCTGCTGGCGATCGACTCAGGCAACACCAATATCGTCTTTGCGGTATACGACGGCGACGACCGGCAAGGTTTGTGGCGTGCCGCCACCGGACAGCCGCGTACCGCTGATGACTATGCGGTATGGCTCTCGAGTCTGATGGACATGCAAGGGCTCGAGCCCGAGCAGATCACTGATGCCATCATTTGCAGTGTTGTGCCGCATGCATTGCTTGACCTCGAACAACTCTGCCGCCGTTACTTCGAATGCGAGCCACTCATCGTCAGCCAAAAACTCGATCTTGGGATCAAGGTGGCCATCGATGACCCGGACTCCGCCGGCGCGGATCGGCTCGCTAATGCGGTCGCCGTGAGTTGCAAATACGGCGGCCCTGCCATCGTCCTCGATTTCGGCACCGGCACCACTTTTGACATCATCGACGCGGACGGGAGTTACCGGGGCGGGGTCATTGCGCCCGGAATCAACCTATCCCTGAAGGCGCTCCACGATGCCGCAGCCCATCTGCCGCGCATTGCCGTGGCCCGGCCCGACAAAGTAATCGGTGGCGGCACCATCGGCGCCATGCAGTCAGGCGTCTATTGGGGCTACCTCGGGCTGATTGAGGGCCTCATCGCTCGGATTGTCGAAGAGTTCGGACAGCCGATGAA
>CALJDF010000298.1 GCA_938023835.1 uncultured Alphaproteobacteria bacterium | reverse complement strand
GCGGTTTTCGCTGTTTTCTGTGCTTGTCACCGGGCCCCCTCAGGCAGCCGGGCCGCTGCCGACCGGTGGGGGGCGGCAATGGGGACCGGGCAGCGGCACTTTACATGATGAGAGCTTGGCGTGACCATGGCGCGCAAATCTAACGGATTCGCCGATTGACGCCGCTCTTTTCCACCGCCGTCACCCAACCGTGATGGCCTGCGAGCAGGCTTCCGGGGCTGTCTGGCTGTCGTTGACAGAGTTCCCGGCAGCCCGTATACACCGGGCCTTATTTCGAGGGCCTGGAGCCCGCGAATCCTTGGAGATCAGCCGTGAAGAGAACGTTTCAGCCCAGCGTCATCGTGCGCAAGCGGCGTCATGGCTTTCGCGCCCGCATGAAGACAGCCAACGGCCGCAAAGTCCTGGCTCGGCGCCGCGCGAAGGGTCGAAAACGCCTCTCGGCGTGAGCAAGCGCCCATGGCGGCGCTGGTGATCCGTATAACCCGGAGAGTCGACTTTCAGCGGCTAACCCGCAAAGGTGCGCGTCGCGCGATGCCTGGCGTGGTGCTGCAAGCGATGATACGACCGAACGCAGACTCCGACGTGTGCCGTCTTGGGTTCACCGTTTCGAAGAAAGTAGGCGGCGCCGTGCAACGAAATAGAGCAAAACGCAGATTGCGCGCGGCCGCGACAGAGATCCTACAAAACCTCAATCCCGGTCGCGATATCGTCTTGGTTGGTCGCAAAGCGACGCTGACCCGGCCATGGGACGCGCTTCTCGCCGATGTCCGTCAGGCTAGTCTTGAGCTCGGCGTCTTGCCTGGTGAGGCCGGGCGGTGACCCTGGTGAGCTTCGTCACGCAACTCCCGGCGCTCATGCTGACGGCGAGCATTCGGGGATACCAGTTATTCATCTCACCAGTTCTCGGCAGCAACTGCCGTTTCGATCCGACCTGTTCGGCCTATGCCCAAGAATCGATCAAACGGTTTGGCGCGCTTCGCGGATCGTTTCTCGCGGTGAAAAGAATTGCACGGTGTCACCCCTGGGGTGGCTTCGGCCACGACCCGGTGCCCGAGCACACGCAGCAAAATCGGTATCACGATGTTTGAACAACGCAATCTGATCGTCGCCATCGTCTTCTCGGTGGGCATTCTGGTGGCCTGGCAGTTCTTCTTCTTGCCCGAACGGATCGCCCAAGACCCCACGTCCCAAACCCAACAGAGCGCCGACGGCGTGCAAGGCGAAACGCGCGTTCCTGGAGTACCCGGCGTGCCCGGTCCCGCGCCAACCCCAACAATCCGCGACCGGGGTGACGTGTTAGCCGATGGGCCACGCATCTCTATCGAGACGCCGGCAATATTCGGATCGCTGTCTTTACGCGGTGGCCTGATCGACGACATCACCTTGAAGCGCTACCGCGAGGACATCGACACGAGCAGCCCGCCGGTCACCTTCCTCTCGCCAGGAGAGACCGCGAATCCCTATTACGCCAAATTCGGCTGGACCAGCGTCGATGAAGTCGCCCTGCCCGACGACACAACCGTCTGGCAATCCAACGACACGACCTTATCGCCAAACCGGCCTGTGACGCTGTCGTGGGATAACGGCGCCGGCCTGCGGTTCTTTCGCACTATCGCCGTCGATGCCAATTACATGTTCGAAGTATCGGACCGGATTGAGAACTACGGCAACGAGGCTGTGACGCTCTTTCCGTTCGGCGCTATCGTCCGCAAGGGCGAACCCGAAACCGTCAACTTCTTCATCTTGCACGAAGGCGCCTTGGGCGTGTTCGACGAAGTTCTGGATCAACAGGACTATGACGACATCGTCGACGCAGACAGCGGTCGCATCGTGGCCGACCCGGAAACGGCTGGCGGTTGGATTGGAATCACCGACAAGTACTGGCTTACCGCCCTCATTCCCGATCAGCAGACCAAGGCATCCTTTAGCTACAACCATTGGCAGGACGCGAACCGCGATAACTTTCAGGTCGATTTCCGCCGCATCGACGGGCTGACGATCGGGGCCGGAGAATCGGGCTCCATCTCAAATCGTGTCTTTGCCGGCGCGAAAGTCGTTCGGCTCTTGGATGGGTACAAGAACAGCTTGGGTGTTCCGGGATTCGATCGCGCCGTCGATTTCGGCCTCTTGTTCTTTCTTACCAAGCCGATGTTTATCGTGTTGCGCTTCTTGAGCGAAACGATCGGCAATTTCGGTATCGCTATTTTGCTGGTGACGGTGATCGTGAAGTTGATCTTTTTCCCGCTCGCCAATCGGTCGTACCGCGCCATGAGCAAGATGAAAAAGCTCGGGCCGGAGATGGCCAAGATTCGCGAGCGCTTCAAAGACGATCGCCAGCGCCAGCAACAAGAGATGATGGCGCTCTACAAGAAAGAGGGCGCCAATCCGGTATCTGGGTGTCTGCCGATCTTTGTCCAGATCCCGGTGTTCTTTGCCCTGTACAAGGTCTTGTTCGTCACGATCGAGATGCGGCACACGCCGTTCTTCGGTTGGATTCAAGATCTTTCCGCGCCGGACCCGCTGAACCTCTTCACGGGCTTTGGCCTGATCCCGATCTCACTGCCGGAGTTCATCCCCGTGATCGGTATCTGGCCGCTTCTGATGGGCGTCAGCATGTGGCTCCAACAGCGTCTGAACCCGCAACCCATGGACAAGATGCAACAGCGTATTTTCATGCTGCTGCCGATCGTCTTCACCTTCATTCTGGCGCCGTTCCCGGCCGGCCTGGTGATCTACTGGACCTGGAACAACATCCTTTCGATCGCCCAGCAATGGGTCATCATGCGGCAGGCTGGAATCAAGAACCCGGCCGCCGTGGATTAGCCCCTTGGGGCCCAAATGTCGGACGCATCACCAGACGACACCGCGATCGAGGACGGGCGCCGCCTATTTGCCCGGCATTGCCAGTTCCTAACAACCGCGGTCGGTCGCGGATCCTTCCCTGAAGAAGCGCTGCCCGAAGTTGCCTTTGCCGGTCGATCGAATGCGGGCAAATCGAGCCTAATCAACGCCCTGACCGGGCAGCGGGGCTTGGCCCGCGCGTCGACCCAGCCCGGCCGCACCCAGGCCATCAATTTCTTCGAGTACCCGGACGACCTTCGCCTCGTCGACCTACCGGGCTACGGGTTCGCCAAAGCACCGAAAGCGACCGCAGAAGCGTGGGGTCGCCTCGTGCATGGGTTCTTGCGTAACCGAGCCGCGATGCGGCGGGTGGTTCTGTTGATCGATGCTCGGCGCGGGCTGATGGCCAGTGACCGCAAGATGTTGGCCGACCTGGAAGACATGGCGGTCGTTTACCAAATCGTCTTAACAAAGGCCGACAAGCTGCCCGCCGCAAAGGTCCCCCCAATAGTCGAGGCCGTTGCCAAAGAGATTGCGCAACACGCCGCGGCCTTTCCCTTGGTGCTGGCAACCAGCGCCCGTCGCAAGACGGGCATTGCAGAACTCCGGGCATCGTTGGCTGAACTGGCCGCCTAGACGCGATTCGGCTATAAGCGGCGCATGTCCAAGACCACGCGAATTGACCCTGCAAAGCTGGCGGAAACCTCCAAGACGTTGGCCGAGGCGCTACCGTTTATGCGGCAGTTCAGCGGCCAAACCTTCGTCGTGAAGTTTGGTGGCCATGCCATGGGCGACGACGACCTGGCAATGTCCTTCGCCGAGGACATCGTCATGCTGCGCCAGGTCGGGATTCATCCGGTTGTCGTACACGGCGGAGGACCCCAGATCGGCGAGATGCTCGCCCGTTTGAACATCGAGAGTGCGTTCATTGACGGGCTTCGGGTCACGGATCGGGCGACGGTCGATATCGTCGAGATGGTGTTGTCGGGATCGATCAACAAACAGATCGTCGCCAGTATCCACCGGGCCGGCGGGACTGCGATCGGTCTTTCGGGGAAGGACGGACGGCTCATCGAGGCACGCCAATTGCGGCGGACGACGCGCGACCCAGATTCCAATATCGAGAAGATCCTTGATCTCGGCTTTGTCGGGGAACCTTTGAAGGTCAACACCAAAGCGCTCGATGTACTGAAACAGTCCGACATCATTCCGATTATCGCGCCGATCGGCGTGGGGCCCCGCGGCGAGACCTACAATATCAATGCGGACACGGCGGCGGGTGCAATCGCCGGTGCGCTTGGTGCATCAAAGCTGTTGATGCTAACCGACATCGCCGGTGTTCTGGATGCCAACAAAGAACTCTTGCCGACGTTGAGCAACGCCCAGGCGGCAAAGCTGATGAAAGAAGGCGTCATCACCGGCGGCATGATCCCCAAGGTAGAAACCTGCCTCGAAGCGGTGCGTGGCGGTACCGATGCCGTTCATATCTTGGACGGCCGAATCAAACATGTGCTGCTGTTGGAAGTCTTCACCGAACACGGCGTCGGCACCATGATTCGAGCGGACGACTAGATCAGGTCTCGTTGGCCGGGTCGAAATACCCGACAAACCACGTCATCTCTTCGTCGGTCATAGGATAGTCGGTTCCGCGGCGCGGATTGACAATTTCGGCGCCCCTAAAACCGAACAGGCTACGCTGCAATCCCACCGCCGTACGCATCGTGAGATTGGCTTTCCAGCACAACGCGACGAGGGCGCGGCCGGATCGGGACCCCATGATTCCTTGCACAGTCTCGGCGACGCCGCCTGACTTGAGCGCAAGAGCCTGCGCGACGAAGGGCCGATCCTTTTCTTGGGCGGCGGCCATGATCATTTCGTCATCGAGTTTGCCGGCGGCAAAGGCAACATCGGCACGCGCCCGCGCGTCGGCGGCATCGGATGATGATGCGCCCTCCTCTTCTTTGAGACGTTCGCGCACCCGCTGCCGGACATAGCGCTCGGTCTCCGAATCCAAATCGGAGCGCGCGGCGAGTTCGTCCAATAGCGCTGCCGCGACAAACCCTGCGATCCGGCGCACCGCCGGTGCAGAAAGCGTTGGCCGCCGCACAAGCGGTTGGTGCCAAGGTTGATGCGCTGGTGCGGCCTCGATCACGCGGTCAAGCGTGTCCTCGCGGATTTGCGCGCCGTGGTTGGCCAGAAGCGAGGCGATCGACCCTTCATCGCCGGTCGCGACGATCGCGTCGCACACTGCGGGGCTAAGTTGCGTGCGACGCGCCACCGACGCCAGGACGGCGGGCTGGCGCGCGCCGGCCACAACTTCAAGGAGGTCGTCGTCCGTCAGCAGAACCGAGTACTGCAGGACCGGCGCGCTCACCACCGCTTCAACATCGCGCGCCAGCTTTGCGACGATGGATTTCGGCACCTGCGTCGCGTTTTTGATTTCCTCAGCAATGACTTGCCGCACCAACGGCAATTGGCCTTGGGCCAACGTGGTGAGGATGTCGATCGTCAGCTCTTGAAGCTGGCTGGCTTCCATCGAATCAAGGTCCGGGACGAGGCGACCGATCTTGTGGGCGAGAACCAACCGCACCTCATCATCGGAATCCGTTGCAAGAAGCTGTTTGGCTTGGCGCGGCGACGTTGGGTTTTCGGCAACCGCACGGCGGACATCCGAGGAAGGATCCGCGGCCAAGAAATAGAGAATTTCGGGCCGGGCATCTTGCCTGCCGGCAAGGTCTTTGCGGACCACCGCGTCGGGATGGCGGGCGACTTCTTTTTCTTGCTCGTAGGTGATCTCCGGCTTGTCCTTCCCCTCGGACCAACCGAAGAGCCGATCTAGCATACGCCGCCTTCCGCAGCGTCGGCGTCGGGAACACCGGAAATGGCGCAGCGACCCTTACCTGCCCGCTTTGCCCGGTACATCGCCTCGTCTGCCCTGGTCACAAGGTCTTCGAGGGGCTCGGCCATACGCGGATCGGTTACCGCCAAGCCAAGCGAGACGCCAAGCGGGTGGTCTGCATCGCCCGAGAACTGCTTTAGGCTGTCC
>CALJDF010000297.1 GCA_938023835.1 uncultured Alphaproteobacteria bacterium | reverse complement strand
CCGCTGCCGCACCATCGCGCATTCGCTGGTGGAGCAGAACAAGAACCTGTCTGTCCTGATTCTGTCGGGCTCGCCCATCATCGGCAGTTTCGATTTTCGCGCGCGGGTCGATTTCATTCGGGTTCCCGGGGTGATCAAGCTCCGGAACGGCGAATACACCACGTTGAACCTCGATATCGACCTTGAGAAGACGCTGTCGATGCGCTCCTCAATCATCCGCCACACCGCCGACATCTTCGACCCCGATGTGTTCATCGTCGACAAAGAGCCGCTTGGGCTCCGTGGCGAGGTCACCGAAACGCTTGAGATGCTTAAGGAGCGCGGTACCCGTCTGGTCCTGGGGCTGCGCGATGTCATGGATTCGCCGACGCTGTTGGCGCCGGAGTGGCAACGTAAGAACGCGATGCCCGCCCTGCGCCGTTTGTACGACGAGATCTGGATCTATGGCCTGCCGCAAATCTGTGAGCCGCTTGCCGACCTTCCGATGCCGCGCAGCGTTGCGGATAAGATGACCTACACCGGCTATTTGCGCCGCAACGTGCCGCAATCGGCGTTGCCGCGCGCAGCGCCCGAAGTCACCAAGGAGCCCTATCTCCTGGTCACCCCCGGCGGCGGCGGCGATGGCGAAGAACTGATCGAGTGGGTGCTGCGCGCCTACGAAAGCGAACCCCTGCTGCCTTATCCGGCGCTTCTCGTTCTCGGCCCGTTCATGCAGCCCGAGCTTCAAGACGACTTCAAACGCCGGGCGGCCAAACTCAAACGCGTCGAGGCCATTACGTTCGATCCTCAAATGGAATCGCTCGAGGCCAATGCCGCCGGGATCATCGCGATGGGCGGCTACAACACGTTTTGCGAAATCCTTTCGCTCGACAAACGGGCGATCGTCGTGCCGCGCACGGAACCCCGACTTGAGCAATACATTCGCGCCTCGCGCGCGCAGGAACTTGGTCTCATCCGCATGCTAGAAGCCACCGGGACGCTGGATGCCAACGTGATGGCCGATGCGATCCGCGAACTCCCGCGGCAAAAGTGCCCCTCCGAAGTGGTGGTGCCCGGGCTTCTGGAAGGACTGGAAAACGTCAACCGCCTGATCCAGCCATGGATCAGCGACGTCACCCAAGCGGCCAACGACGACCAGATTACCCGCCAGGCGTGACCCCGTGCCCGCGGTGACTGGCCCGGTAGCGTTCGTCCTCAAAGGCTACCCCAGGCTCTCCGAGACATTTATCGCGCAGGAGATTCGCGCGCTTGAGGGATTGGGCCTCGATATCCGGATCGTGTCGTTGCGCCATCCCACCGATCCCGCGACACACCCGGTGCATCGTGAGATTCGCGCGCCGGTGTTGTATTTGCCCGAGTACCTCTATCAAGAACCGATGCGCGTCCTGCGGGGATGGCGCACCGCACGCCGGATGCCCGGATACCGGGCCGCACGTCGGGCCTGGCTAAGAGACCTCGCCCGAGACCTCACGCCCAACCGCGTGCGCCGCTTTGGCCAAGCCGTCGTCTTGGCCGCGGAGGCGCCCGATACCATTGCGCGCCTTCACGCCCATTTCATGCACACCCCAGGATCGGTGGCACGGTACGCCGCCATGACGCTCTGTTTGCCTTTTTCGATGTCGGCTCACGCCAAGGACATCTGGACCATCCCGACATGGGAAAAAGAAGAAAAGCTCGAGGCGGCAGATTGGACCGTCACGTGCACGGCCGGTCACTGCGCCCACCTCGCGAGCCTCACGGAACCGGGCAAGGTGGCGCTGTCGTACCACGGGCTGAACCTCGACCGGTTTGCCCCGCGCCCCAGGCCCCGAGCGGCAAAAGACGGGCGCGATGCTTTTAACCCGATCGTTATTCTTTCGGTCGGCCGCGCCGTCGAAAAAAAAGGTTACGACATCTTGTTACGCGCCTTAGCGCGCGTGCCGAACACGGTGCACTGGCGATTCATTCACGTCGGCGGCGGCGCATTAGCGACCACGCTGCACGGTCTCGCCAAAGATCTGCACATTGGAGATCACGTGGATTTCCGCGGCGCGTTGGCGCAAGAGTCCGTCCTGGAGCTGTATCGCAAGGCCGACCTGTTCGTGCTTGCCAGCCGGGTTGCCAAGAGCGGCGACCGCGACGGCTTGCCCAATGTTCTGATGGAAGCCCAAAGCCAAGGGCTTGCCTGCATCGCCACCGACACTGCCGCCATTCCGGAACTCATTCTTGACCGCGAAACCGGCCGCCTCGTGCCGCCGGATCATCCGCAAGCCCTCGCCGACGTTATCACCGAGTTGAGCCAAGACCCGGCCATACGGGCACAGCTCGGGGCTGCCGGCGAACGCCGGGTGCGCGAACAATTCGGCATGGATGCCGGACTGGCCGTGCTCGCAGAACACTTCGGCCTCCGCCACCGCACGGCGGCGGCCTAACATGCGCGCTGCGTTCTACGCGCCGATGAAGCCCCCCGACCATGCTGTCCCCTCGGGCGACCGTAGTATCGCGCGCCTGTTTTTGGCAGCCTTGGATCACGCAGGGTATGAGACGGTGATCGCGTCGACGCTGCGCACATGGTGCCGCGACGCCGCAAGCCTGGTCGACCGACAACAAGACGCCGAAGCCGAAGCCGCGCGAATGGTCGCGGCTTGGCGCAACGATCCCCCAGATATCTGGCTGACCTACCATGTCTATTACAAAGCACCGGATTGGATCGGCCCGACGGTTTGCCGCGCCCTTGGCATCCCGTACGTCATTGCCGAAGCATCCTATGCACCCAAACGCGCGAAAGGCCCTTGGGCACTCGGGCACGAGGCGACGGGAACTGCCATCCAGGCCGCCGATCTCGTCCTCAGCCCAACCAAACTCGACATGAACTGCATT
>CALJDF010000296.1 GCA_938023835.1 uncultured Alphaproteobacteria bacterium | reverse complement strand
ATAGGAGCTGTAGGTATCGATCCCCGCGCCGATGACGAGTTCGCCTTTGTCGGATTGGCTGACATAGACATGCACCGCATTCGACATCACGACGCAATCGAGCACCGGCTTGATCGGTTCCGAGACCAAGGCTTGGAGCGGGTGGCTTTCGAGCGGCAGACGGAAGCCAGCCTTCTCGGCCATGACGGAGCCATGCCCCGCGACGACGATCGCGACCTTGGGCGCCTTGATACGGCCCCGGTTGGTTTGCACGCCGGTGACGCGTCCGTTGGCAATGTCGAACCCGGTGACCTCGCAGTTTTCGATGATGTCGACACCGCGGGCATCGGCGGCGCGGGCAAATCCCCACGCCACGGCGTCGTGGCGGGCGGTCCCGGCGCGGCGCTGCAGGGTGGCGCCGAGAACGGGGTAACGCTGCGATTTATCGACGTTGAGGATGGGACAGAAGTCTTTGACCCCGGCGGGATCGAGCCATTCGGCATCGACGCCGTTGAGTTGGTTGGCGTAGACACGGCGCCGGCTGTCGCGAACTTCTTGCAGCGAATGCGCGAGGTTAAGGACGCCACGCTGGCTGAGCATGACATTGTAGTTGAGATCTTGGGAAAGCCCCTCCCACAGTTTCAGCGCATGTTCGTAGAGGGCCGCACTTTCATCCCACAAGTAGTTGGACCGCACGATCGTGGTGTTGCGCGCCACGTTGCCGCCGCCAAGCCAACCTTTTTCGAGGACCGCGACGTTGGTAATGCCATGGTTGCGCGCGAGGTAATACGCGGTCGCCAAGCCATGACCACCGCCGCCGACGATGACGACGTCATAAGAGTCCTTGGGGTCGGCCGCACGCCATTGGCGCGACCAACCCGCGTGTCCGCGGAGGCCTTTGGTGAAGAGAGAGAGCGCGGAGAAACGTTGCACGTGTTTTGCGAACTAAGCCGCTGCGCCGGGCGTCTTTTCTAGGTAGGCAACACAGGTGTCGACGGTCTCGACATCGGCGAACTTGGAATCGATGTCGTAGAGGTTCCACGCCACGGCACCGGGGACGCGGTCGCCGATGCATTCGCGCACCGCAATGGTGCGGAATCCGTCGGCGAGGCCGTCGCAAATCGTGGTGCGCACACAGGCCGTGGCGGTGACGCCGGTCACGATGATCGTGTCGACACCGCAGCTACGCAAATAGCCGGCGAGTGGTGTGCCGTGAAACGAACTCGCGCGTTTTTTCATCATGACGTATTCGTGGTCGAGGGGCGCAATGCGGCTATCGATTTGCCACAGCGATTCATCGGCAAGGTCGACCGCTTCCATTGGAATCTTACAATGCCACAACCCCATGTCGGTGTGCGGATTGTTGCGATCCGGCATTTGATAGGCGGTGGTGACATGCACGACGACATGGTTTTGCTTGCGACAGGCTTCGAGGAGGCGCTGCATGCCCGGAATGATTTCCTGATCCATCTTATCTTGGTCGCAGGTAAAGGGATTACCGGGACGGGTCCAGGCGTTGGCGAGATCGACACTAATAAGCGCAGGCTTCTTGCCGAACCCGATGCGGCGGCGGAAACCGCGCTCTTCATAGATTTTGGTGCTGGCATCGAAGGCTTCTTGCAGCGTGGCTTCGAGGTTTTCGAGAGACATCTCTGGGCTTCTCCGGTGGTGGCGCGACGCCCCACGATAGCCAACCGTCCGGACCATGAGAAATATCAATAATGGATCAATTGATACTTTTAATGTATTAATTGAGCATGTCGACCCGGGTTGAGTTTCGCCATATCGACGCCTTTCTCACCTTGGCGCGGACCCTGCATTTTGGCCGCGCGGCGGGGGCGCTGAACCTTAGCCAGCCCTCGCTGAGCCGCACCATTAGCGCGTTGGAGGACGAAATCGGCGCGGCGCTGTTTGTACGGACCACGCGACAGGTGACATTGACCGAAGCGGGCCGCGCCTTCCTGAGCAGTGCGCCCGCGATTGTCGACGCGCTCCAGCGCAGCGTGTCGGACGCGCAGCGCGCGGCGGCGGGAGAGACCGGTCGCTTGACCGTGGGCTACATGGATTTCGCCATCAACGGCCCCTTGCCCGACCTGCTGCAACGCTTTCGCGCCGCGGCGCCGGGGATTTCGGTCGACCTTTCATATATGCCGACCAATGCGCAACGCGAGGCGCTGTTCGATGGCGGCCTCGATGTCGGCTTCATGATTGGACCGTTCGCCGCCGAAGGGGTAACGACACGCGCCGTCGATACCGCGGCTTTGGTGGTCTTGCTACCCCGCGCTCACAAGTTGGTGCGGCAGCGCACGATCACCATCGACCAACTGGCGCGTGAGCCCTGGGTGTTGGGCGCCGCCGATCCATGGGAGGCGTTTCGCGGGATCGTGTTCGAGCATTGCGCCAAACACGGCTTCGCTCCCAACGTGGTGCAAGAAGCCACCAACAGCGACGGCATCTTTGGTCTCGTCGCCGCAGGGGTCGGTATTTCGCTCTATTGCGACAGCGCCGCGAACCTGCGCCGCAAGGGGATTGTCGTCAAGAAGCTGGCCGCAGCGCCGCAGGTACCGACGGTTGCCGCGTGGCGAAGCGACAATGCGAACGCGGCACGAAACCGCTTTGTCGAACTGGCGTTAGGCGCCTAGCCCGGCACCAAGTTGACGTTGAGGCGTGTGCCCGGCACGTGAATGCCGCCACGATCACCGATGGTGATGCTTTCCTGGCGGTCGAGATACGCCGGCGGCAGTTCCCTGCCCTTTCGCGTGCACAGCCATAGCCGCAATAAGTGCCGCTTCTTCTTTGGGTCGTCGGGCCAGTCTTCGAACTCCGTGCGGTCGTGCAGCACTTGGTAGTTCTGGATGAACTGCATGTCGCCGGGCTCGAAATCCATGTTGAGATGAATGTCGGGGTCTTCGCAGAGTTCTTGAAACAGATCGAGCGCCGCAACCTGTTTCTTAGTCAGCGCCGGCACGCCGGGCAGGTTCTGCGCCGAGTCCGTATAGGGACGCGTGAAGTGCACGGTGAGCAAGCCCTTGTGCCAGGAAAATACCGGCATGCGATACCACGGGTCTTTGCCCTCGGGGATTTCGCCGCGCCGGTCAATGTAAAACGGAAAGAACAACTCGCGGGCAAGATCAGGCGCGCGCCGAAGCATTTCATTGTAGATCGTGACCGAGCTAAGGATGCTGCTGGCACCGCCCTTCATCGCCTTTTGCAGGCAGAGGAGCGACACGATGTCCGTGGAGTCGGCATGATAATTCTGCCGGGCATTGGTCTGATAAATGCGCGCGGTGGGATCGTCGACCGACCGGGAAAGGTCGATCACGTGCCCTAGGAGGTCGCCGCGTGCATTTTGGGAGCGAAACGTGCCGAGATGGCTGCCGAGGCCGTAATAGGCGCGGGCGGCGCGTTCGATGTTGTCGATGTCGACGGGAATGCCGCGCATCAAGACGAAACCTCGGCCGTCCAAAAGCTCGTCCAGTAGACCTTCCAGGCGTGGGCCAAGATTCGGCAACGAAAACGCTTCGGGCGTGAGGTCTTTGATGGGCAACGATTGCGTCGCCGTGACGGCGGCATCGATCTCGGCCAGATCCGCATCGGTCAGCCGAAACAGCCATTCGTCGGTGGCCCGCATCTCTTTGCCGTACCAAGCCGAAGGACCCTCAATCGGACCAGGGGGCATGGGGTAATCGGGGGTGTCTTTTTTTGCCATTTTCTTGTCCACAACGCTCCAGGAACGCCAATGATAGACAATGCCCCCAACCCAACCAGGAGATTCTGAGACCTGATCGTATGGATTCCGCGGGTTTGCGACCGACTATGAGCCGCAATGCAACCGGTCGACGACGTGTCAGCCCGTAGTACCGCCGGGATTCGCTGTTTTTGCCCGTCGGACTCGTTTCCCGGACCGGCCCCAGGCGATAGGATGGCGCCCAGACGCGTGGGCCAGCCCACGGGGAGGCATAGGATCGGCGTTAACGAGCACGCGAGTTGGCTCGGTCGCGGATCGAACAACACAGAGGTGAGTCAAAATGAGCGATGAATGGGACGTTATTGTTGTGGGCGCCGGGACCGCCGGCATTCCGACCGCGATCTTTGCCGGACAACGGGGCGCGAATGTTCTGCTGATTGATGCTGACAATCGAATTGGCGGCACGCTGCATTGGTCGACCGGCCAGATGACGGCCGCCGGCACCAAGCTGCAGAAGAAGCTCGGCATTGTCGACGATCCGGAATGGCACATCGACGACTGCCAGCGGATTTCGGGCGGTGAGCTGCATCCCACACTGGGTCGCCTCGCGATCGAAAACGCGGCCGACAGTTTCGATTGGCTGACCGACAATGGGTTGGAACCAGCACCGGGACTGGACATGCCCGTGGCTGGATGGGGCCACGAGCCGCATCGCACACGGCGGTACGCCTGGGGCGAGAACGGCGGCATTTCCGTCCTCGAGGTGATGGAACCGTTGCTTGATCATGAAATTGGGCGCGGCACGGTGACCCTTAGCCTGGAAACAAAAATGACCAAAATCCTGACCGAGAACGGCGCGGTGGTCGGGATCGAGGTCGAGGCACGCGATGGGACCAAGGCCGAGGTCCACGGCAAAAACGTCGTGCTGACGACCGGCGGTTATGCCGCCAACCCTGAACTGTGGAAGGAACTGACGCCACAATATCCGTTGCGCTCGTACTGCAATCCGTACTCGCGTGGCGAAGGGCTGATCGCGGCGCGCGAAATCGGAGCTCGGGTCAATGGTGGCGAGAAATTCTTGTGTTCGTTTGCCGCCGTGATGCAGGACCCGGACGATCCGCTGTCGGCGCGCGGCGGCGTCAAGCTGAACCCAAGCTTCCGTCCGCCTTGGGAGATTTTTGTGAACCGCGCGGGAAAACGCTTCGTGCGCGAAGACCACCCTAGCGTCGATCACCGCGAGCATGCCCTTCTTGAGCAAGACGGCATGGAAATGTTCATCGTGTTCGACGAAGGCATCCGACAAAACTCACCGCACTTTCATGCCGAGATTGAACGCGAGCATGCAGTGAAGCTGTTCGATACGCATCCGTCCTACTTCAAGGCCGATACGATCGCCGAATTGGCTGGAAAGATGGGCGTCGACGCCGCCAGCCTTGAGGCATCGATTACGTCCTACAACGCCGCCGTGGAGGCCGGCAAAGACGCCGAATTCGGACGCGAGTCGCTTCCGCGGCCGATCGACACCGGCCCCTACCTCGCCATTCACGCGGTCGGATTCACGGTGTTGAGCCCGGGCGGGCTCGACCTTGATGACGATTTGCGGGTGGTCGACAACGACGGCAAGCCAATCCCCAATCTCTATGCGTCGGGCGAAGTTCTGGGTAAGGCGCGGCTATCGGGGAAGACCTATCTGAGCGGCATGTCGCTATTGCCGGCGGTGACGTTCGGCCGGTTACTGGGCCAGAAACTGCTGAAGTGGGAGGGTGCCCGCGAGGCCGCGGAATAGCACTGCACCCCACAATCTCATCCAGCGATGGAGTTGCGCTTCACGCAACCAAGTGGGGAGCGCTTAGAAACAAAAAATTTACGTCAATGATTGAGCAAATTCGAGAGAAGTGACGCCCGTCACAGTGCCACGACCGTCGCATGGTCCACTGTAGGTGCGGCGTTCACAAGAACGCCTGCAAAGATGACTCCAGGCCGCCGAAACCATGAATTATTCGCACAGCCGAACCGCGCGCAGAGTTAGTGCGAACCGCGCCGGTCATGACGGTACGAATTCGGCGCGTTGGTTCACCAGCTATGAGACCTTGGCCGCTCTACCCGACCGCACGGCGCTGATCACCGATCTAACAACGGCATTAGACGCCGCAAGCGAACACGTTATCCATGTGCTGGTTGTCGACGTGGGCGAGCGGTCGGGCGCGCACA
>CALJDF010000295.1 GCA_938023835.1 uncultured Alphaproteobacteria bacterium | reverse complement strand
AATACTCGAGCGGAAGTTCTCCCCCCTCACCGGGTTTTCGACGCGAGTTCGACACGTCGACATCGTCTCGGTCGCGGCCGACACGATGATCAGCGGACCGATCATCGCGCGAATTTCTGGATCCGTGATCAGCGATAATTTCGAAGGGCTGGCCATATCGCAGGCCACCGACGGGCAGCCCATCATATGGATGGTGTCCGACGACAACTTCAGCTTTCTCCAGCAAACCTTGTTGCTGACCTTCCGTTGGTCGCCCGACCCCTAACGGACTACTTCGTCCCGAACAGGCGGTCTCCCGCATCACCCAATCCGGGCACGATGTACGCATGATCGTTGAGCTTTTCGTCAAGCGCAGCGACAAAGATCGCAACGTTCGGGTGACTTTCAGTGATCCTTTGAACGCCCTCCGGCGCCGCGACCAATGCCATGAAGCGAATGTTCTCATCGGCAACGCCGCGCTTGTTGAGTACATTAAGAGCGTGGACTGCAGAATTGCCAGTCGCGAGCATCGGGTCGACCACGATGAAGAGACGCCCCTCCACTTCGGGAAGTTTCACCAGGTATTCGACAGGCTCCAACGTCTTTGGATCACGATAGACCCCAATGTGACCGACGCGGGCCGACGGCATCAGTTCAAGGAGCCCGTCCGCCATGCCCAGGCCCGCCCGCAGGATCGGCACGATGGCGACTTTCTTGCCGGCTATAAAGCGGCCCATTGTGTCGGCGACCGGGGTCGTCACTTTTTCTTCGCGGACCGGTAAATCCCGCGTCAACTCGTAGCCCATGAGGAGACCGATTTCGTGGAGCAAGGTCCGGAAATCCTTGGTCGAGCACCCGATATCGCGCATCAAGCTGAGTTTGTGTGCAATCAGAGGATGGTCGAGAACGTTGAGCATGGGTTGGGACATGGCATGGAACCTAGGAGCGGGCGTTATCCGGTTGCTGAACCGGTGCCGGCGCAACATAGCGCATCAGAGCGCCGTAAGGGATCAGAAGCGTCGCGGCCATAGCGAGTTTCACGCCGAAATCGCCGATCCCGAGGGTGATCCACGGGACGCCGGTGCCGACGAACGCGAGACTGAAGAAAAGCGCGGTATCGACTGCCGATGCAGACACCGACGACACCAGCGGCGCGCGCCACCAGGCCATGCGCCGCATACGATCGAAAATGACGATGTCGAGCAACTGACCTGCCAAGAACGCGACGGCACTGGCCGCACCGATCCGCGGGCCGGCAAGAAAGATCGAAAGGACTGCGCCAATGAGAAACCCAACAAAAACCACGCGGCGCGCACGGGCGGGACCAAACCTGCGATTGGTAAGGTCGGTAACCAGGAACGCAAGGGGAAACGTGAAGGCGCCCCATGTCAGAAAATCGTTGATCGCGAATTGAACGAGGACATTCGATGCCGCGACAACAGCGACCATCGCAAGAATGGGAAGCGCAAGTAGACGCAAAGTCATTCTTGGAACGCCTTTTCGTTAAGGCAGGTCATTACGTTGAACCGGCGAGGACGTCGCCCGGGGCTATGCGGCAGCAGCAACCGTCTTGGCGACGCGCTTCTTAATATCCCGGGCACGATCACTCAGTTTTTCGTCCCGCGCCTTCAAGATGAAGCTATCGAATCCGCCGGCATGGTCCACCGACCTCTGCGCCTGGCGGCAGATCTTCAAACGAAAGGATTGCCGCAGGGAATCGCTCAACAGCGTGACCTCCAGAAGGTTGGGGAGGTAGCGCCGACGCGTTCTGTTTTTAGCGTGGCTGACGTTATTACCGGTCAGCACACCTTTGCCGGTCAGCTCACAGCGCCTAGACATATCGAATCCTCTTCAAAGCTCGCCCGGCATCCGCCGGAAGGGCGATTGTTTAATTGGCCCATACACAAGCGTCAAGGTGGCTGGATATCGGGCGATCCGTTTCCCCGCCCAGGCCCCACGCTGTGCCATTTTTCCTTTCAAGATCAACTTGTTAAGAGATATCGCGTCAGCGACGCCGGAAGAACGCCTCATGGATTTGACGGGCCGCAACAGGGGGTAAGGCCCGCTGGGCCGCCACGTCACCTTCGAGCGTTTTGCGCAGCGTTGCCACTTCCGGATCTCGTCGCAGGCTCTCCAGGACGCCCTCGGTGACCTCCAGGGACATCCATTCGCGCAGCTGAAGGGCCCGTCGCCGGTCCAGCTCGCCGCCCTCCCGAAGAGAGTCGATGCAGCGCTCGACGCTCTGCCAAACCTCCGCAATGCCGCTGCGCTTCAGTGCGGAACATTGCAGGACCTCGGGTTGCCAATGGGATGACAAACTGCGCAGGAGGCCAAGTGCCGCATGGTAATCGGCAGCGATTCGACCGGCCGCTGCTTTGAGATCGCCATCGCTCTTGTTGACCACAACCAAGTCGACCAATTCCACGATTCCGCGCTTTATTCCTTGCAGTTCATCCCCGCCGCCTGGGGCGATCAGCAACAAAAAGACATCGACCATGCTGGCGACAGTCGCTTCGGACTGACCAACGCCGACCGTCTCGACGATCACGACATCGAAACCGGCTGCCTCGCATATCAAGATCGCCTCCCGCGTGCGGCGTGCCACGCCGCCCAGCATCCGACCGGCCGGTGTTGGGCGAACAAAGGCCGAGGGGTGCCGGCTCAGTTCATCCATTCGGGTCTTGTCGCCCAGAATAGATCCGCCCGAAAGATGGCTCGACGGATCGATCGCCAAGACCGCAACACGCCGACCTGTCTCCACAACGTGCATGCCGAATGCCTCAACAAAAGTTGACTTGCCGACGCCTGGTGCACCTGACACGCCAAGCCTGATCGCCTTTCCGGTTTCCGGAAGCAGGCCCGTCAGAAGATCTTCAGCTTGAGCCTGATGCAGGGGCAGATCTGATTCGACCAGCGTGATGCCTCTCGCCAAACCGCGCCGGTCACCGCGTATTATCGACGCCCTCAGGGCGTCGATGTCGAGGTCTCGTGTCACCGGCATCAAATCTGAACGAACGCGCCAGTTCTGCAGCGGCGCATGGTTAGCGTCTCATCGATTGGTTGCGCCTTATTTCTCTTCGTCCGGTGGGTCGGTGCCCATAAGCGCGCGATACATCGTATTCACCGTGTCCTCGCCCAGGGCTTCGCGCGTTTCGCTTCGGATTCTCATCGCATCCGCAATCAGCTTAGCTCGATCCTCTTGCCGCGCGGCTTCGGCTCGCTTGGTTCGGCCGAACGGATTCAGAGACGCGCGGGAAAGCAAATCCCGTAACCTACGTGCACCACCTCGAACCACCATCGCGTCCGATTCTATCACATCATCGTCGACGTTCGCTGGATCCTCGAAAGGGTCCGACCTCGCCTGTTCGACTTCGCTATCAACCTCCACCGCCCAAGACGGCTCTACCGGGAGAAGGGGAACGTCGTCGATCGAGGCGGGCGTCTCTTCCCAGTCCGGGTCAAACAACGCTTCGTTGTTCGTCTCCGTCTCGGCGCCCGCTGCAACCGCCCAGTCGGGTTCGATCGGCGGCGGTGGGTCGGTCGACGTCGCCTCCCAATCGGGGTCGTAAGGCGTCGGCGCTTGAGGCGCCGCATATCTTGGATCGTCGACCCAATCGGGCTCGATCGGCTTGAGCGGCGCGATCTCGTCTCGCTCTGCCGCCCAGTCTGGCTCGAACGGGATTGACTCCGCCTCTTCTGCTTCGATCGCCTCAGAAACGTCGTCGGGCACCCACGGTGGATCGATCGGCCCACGGAGAATGACCGGCCCACGGGTGGCCTCCTCGCTAGCCCATGGCGGATCGACCGGGTCGAGATCTACCGTCGCGTCTTCCAGCTCAACCTTGGCCCAGTCCGGCTCGATCGGTTCGGGTGGCGCGGTGGTGCTGGGGAGGTCCTCCGCCCAGGGCGG
>CALJDF010000294.1 GCA_938023835.1 uncultured Alphaproteobacteria bacterium | reverse complement strand
ATCGCTTGCGCAAAATCCGCGCGCGCGACGGCATCACCACTGACCTGCGCTGCTTGCTCGAGCCGCTCAGCAAGGTCACGCTCCGCGTTCTCGGCAAGGGCCTCTGCCTGCGCAGGCCCGGGATACTCTTGCCCATCGTTTTTTGTCTCGATGCGCACGATGTTGCTTGCACGCTTGTGGGCCATCAAAAGGTTGATCCCGTCGTCGGTTGAAAGAAAACTTCGCAGCGCCTCAACGCGTGATCGAAGGCGCAGGAGATTGTCCTCCGATTTCAGGGCGAAAACTGCGGCAACGAGATCGTGGCGGAAACCGTGATCGCGCAGATAGACCCGAAGTCGGTCTTCGACAAAGGCCATCAGAGGGGCCAGTTCGAAACCTTTAGCAATCTCAGGTTCATACGCGCGCGAGGCCTTTTCGAGAATCTCGGTTAGACCAAAAGAAAGGTCGTTTTCCAATATCAGCCGGATGACGCCGAGCGCCGCCCGCCGGAGGGCGAAGGGGTCCTTTGATCCCGTCGGCGTTTCCCCGATCGCGAAGAACCCAACGAGCGTGTCGATCTTGTCCGCCAGGGCGACCGCAACCGATACGGGATTGCGGGGACAGACGTCGTCCGGTCCTCTAGGGCCATAGTGCTCCGCAATTGCCAGGGCAACGTCTTCCGGTTCGCCGTCTTTAAGGGCGTAGTATCGCCCCATGATGCCCTGGAGTTCGGGAAACTCCCCCACGACCTGTGATATAAGGTCGGCCTTTGACAACCGTGCGGCGGCACGAACCTGGTCTCTATCAGCTCCCGGAATATGGTCGGCAATCGCAAGCGCAACCGACTCCACGCGATCGATTTTCTGATCAAGCGATCCAAGTTTAGCGTGAAACACAATATTGCGCAGCTGGGGCACTTGGCTTGCAAGCGTCGATCGACAATCCTGATCCCAAAAGAATTTGGCGTCCGCGAGCCGCGCGCGAAGCACCCGCTCGTTACCGGCAATAATCGACTTCCCGCCGTCTGCGGCTTCTAAATTAGCAACACAAATGAAACGGGGTGCCAGCGTGCCGTCCGAGCGACGCAGCGCGAAATACTTCTGATGACCGCGCATGGAGGCAAGCAGTATTTCTTCCGGAACATCAAGAAAGGATTCGTCAAATCGGCCTGTGAGTACAACGGGCCACTCTACAAGGCCCGCCACTTCTTCCAGCAGCGCAGCATCTTCGACAACGTTCAGGCCCTCTTGCGCAGCATCCAACCCATCTGCTGCCGAGATATAGGCTTCGCGCTCCCCCGCGTTGATCATCACCCGTCCGTCGCGCAGCTTGGCGCGATAGTC
The DNA here is from genome assembly GCA_938023835.1 of uncultured Alphaproteobacteria bacterium. Taxonomy (GTDB): domain Bacteria; phylum Pseudomonadota; class Alphaproteobacteria; order SHVP01; family SHVP01; genus CALJDF01. The sequence continues at coordinate 4,646 of CALJDF010000294.1, read as the reverse complement.
TGCGTAGTTTGCAACGGGAAACGCCGCGGGCGCGTGGAAGCGGTGTCCCGTCGTCAGCGCGCCAGCCTTTACGGGGCCAAAATCAAACGGAACGGGTGTTCCGGCAAACAGACATAAGATGGAGTGAATCGGGCGAACCCAGCGTGTCGCGTTCACGCCCCACCGCATCGACTTCGGCCAGGTCACTTTCGCTATGGAATCGGGGAGCCCCGCCGCCAGATAGTCGATCGTCCCGCGTCCGGGCTGCTCGATGACCGCGAATAAGAAGTCGCCCTTTTTTGTTTTGCGCACCTCCACCTCGTCGCGCGTAAGCCCAACTGAGGTGAGAAACCCTACAATCGCTTTTTCGGGCGCGTCCGCTCTGGGGCCACGGCGCTCTTCTTTGGTGTCGGGTTGCCGATCCGGCAGTCCGTCGACGAGAACGGTGAGGCGCCGAGGAGTCCAAAATGCTTCGGCACGTTCCCAAGAGAACCCACCCTCTTCCAGATACCCGCACACGGAGTCTCGTAGGGCTTGCGCCCCGCGCGCTTGCATCCGGGAGGGTATCTCTTCGCAAAGAATCTCCAGAAGCAATTCAGCCATTGCTATCCACCCCGGACAACCATGCCTCGCAGCAAGACTTCGACAAGGCGCGCACACGCCCGATAAAGGCCGCGCGTTCGGTCACGCTGATCACACCGCGAGCGTCTAGCAGGTTGAATAGGTGGCTCGCCTTCATGCAGTGGTCATACGCGGGCAACGCGAGCTTCTTTTCGACCAGAGACCTGCACTCGCCTTCGGCATCCTCGAAATGCTTTAGGAGAACGGCGGTGTCGGCATGTTCGAAGTTATAGGCCGAAAACTCACGCTCTGATCTCAAGAAGACGTCGCCGTAGGTCACGCCGGCGCCATTCCAGTCTAGGTCGTACACTTTCTCGACCCCCTGGACGTACATGGCAAGACGTTCCAATCCATAGGTGAGTTCACCAGAGACGGGATCGCATTCAATGCCGCCGACCTGCTGGAAGTAGGTGAACTGGCTCACTTCCATCCCATCGCACCAAACTTCCCAGCCCAGACCCCATGCGCCTAGAGTTGGGCTCTCCCAGTCGTCTTCGACAAACCGAATATCGTGATTATCGAAATCGATGCCGATTTCGGCCAGGCTATCAAGATAGAGTTTTTGGAAGTCAGCGGGCGATGGCTTCAGAATCACCTGGAATTGGTAGTAATGCTGCAGCCGGTTCGGATTTTCGCCGTAGCGACCGTCGGTCGGCCGCCGGGAGGGCTGGACATAGGCCGCCCGCCAGGGCTCTGGCCCCAAAGCACGCAAGGTCGTCGCAGGATGAAAGGTCCCAGCCCCGACTTCGAGATCGTAGGGCTGAAGCAGGACACACCCGCGCCGGGCCCAAAAGCCCTGCAAGGTAAAGATGAGTTCCTGAAAGGAGGGCGGGCGCCCGTCCACCATCATTGTGAAATGCGGTTCCGGCGGCTGAAATGCGCGGGCAACGTAGCGAGGCGGTCCAGCGCGGTCAAGCCAGCCGCCACGTTAGGAACGGCCATAGGGGCACGCTGATTTTCCGCAGTCTTGAGCACCCTCGGCCACCACGAACTCGTCGCAAGTTGGGCATCTGACGGTGTCGCCGACAGCGGTATCCTCAGCATTGCTGCGTCGGCTCAGATACTTGAACCCGTACCATACGGCCCCAATGATGAGGGCGGTTACGAGGAGTTTGGGTAGGCTGAAACCAAACATCTAGAGGCCGTATCGTGCCCAAATCGCCCGCGCCTCGAGACGATCGATCAGATCGTCGGCCCATTGGCCCCCACGCGCGTCAGCACCCAGCCCGATCCCGAGGCGGCGTCGCAGCCAGCCCTGTTCAACGCCGAATACCGGCAACCGGACTTTTTTGCCGTAGCGCTCTCGGAGAACAGTCCTCAGGTCGCCAAGTCCGTCCACGAGACCAAGGTCTTTTGCCCGACGACCGGTCCAAAACTCGCCGGAGAAAAGGACATCTTCTTCGGCCTTGAGCCGTCCGCGGCGACGCTCCCGCACCAGAGCGCGGAAGGATTCGTGTATCTCGGCCTGGAGGGATTTGAGGCGTTCGACGTCTTCCGTCCTTTCGGGCAGAAAGGGGTCGAGGAAGGCTTTGCGATCCCCTGACGTATGAACGCGCCGTTCCACGCCAATCCGTTCAAGGAGGCCTTGTAGGCCGAAGCTGCTGGAAATCACCCCAACACTCCCAACGATCGAGTTTTCGTTGGCGAATATCTCATCCGCCGCGCAGGCAAGCCAATAGCCGCCCGATACCGCAACGTCTTGGGCGAACCCAATGACCGGAAGGTTCTTTTCCTCGGCAAGCGCTCGAATCCGACCATAGATCAACGCGGATTGAACCGGTGACCCCCCTGGCGAGTTAATGTCCAGCGCAACAGCACGGGCACCACGGGCACTAAAAGCGCCCTCCAAGAGCTTGGCCAAGGTCGACAAATTGATCGTTCCGCGCCCACGCCCGCCAGACGCGATCACGCCGTTAAGCCGAACCACAGCCACGGTAGGCGGTCGCCGCGAAATAAATGGGATACGCATCGCCACAACCTATGAAGAGCGGCTGGCTCAGGCAAGGCCGTGACTGCTCCGCAGGCACCACAGTGCCCGCATCGCGGAAAAGGAACAATCTCCTTCACCCGACCCAAATCAATTGTTGCGGGGATCGTATTCCATACCAGCAGCCTTCAGAACAGAGACCGCTTGGGGACCTTGCTCGGACGCAACCATAAGGCGTCGTGGAATGGCGCCGATACTGCCTTCTAGAATGCTTGTGTGCGCGTCGAGGACGAAGGATTCGATCCCCTCGCCACGCAACAGCGCTTCTAGCCAAGAAATAAGAACCAAGTCATTGGTCCGGAATACTTCCTGCATGGCCGTTGGGGCGCTCCGTCGGTTGCTTGACCGCTCCGCGGCGAGGGCCATATGCTCGGCCAAGCTTTGCGGGGCGTCAAGATAGGGGTCGCAATTGACGAACGTCGTCAAACTCGACGAAGAGCGAGCAAAAACCGCCGAAGCGTTGGATCGGCTCAAAACCTTGGTTGCTGGGGACCTTGAGCGCGTTAATCAGGTCATCCTTCAGCAAATGCAAAGCCGGGTGCCGCTGATTCCGCAACTCGCCGGTCATATCGTGGCGTCCGGCGGCAAACGAATTCGACCCATGCTGACGCTGGCGGCGGCCAAACTTTGTGCCTACGACGGGCCGCGCCATACCAACCTCGCCGCTTGTGTCGAGTTCATTCACACGGCAACGCTCCTACACGATGACGTGGTGGACGACAGCGCCCTTCGTCGCGGCGTTGAAACCGCCAATGCGCTGTGGGGAAACGAGGCAAGTGTCCTTGTTGGGGATTTCCTCTTTAGCCGCGCGTTCCAAGTGATGGTGGCCGACGGGTCGCTCCGCGTTCTTGAAATTCTATCCACGGCGTCGGCGGTTATCGCCGAAGGCGAAGTTCATCAGTTGCTGACGACCAACGACACCACGACCAGCGAAGATACCTATTTGGATGTTATTGCCGCAAAAACGGCTGCCCTATTTGCCGCCGCGTGCCGCATCGGCGCCGTAGTGGCCGACCGGGAAAGGCAGGAAGAAGAAGCGCTGGACGGGTACGGTCGAAACCTCGGAATCGCCTTCCAACTCGTCGACGACGCGCTGGACTATTCGTCCCACTCCATCACCCTTGGGAAGACCGTTGGCGATGACTTCCGCGAAGGCAAAATCACCCTTCCCGTCATCCTGGCCTATCGTCGCGGCAACGACGAAGAGCGCCAGTTCTGGCACCGGACCCTCGAGGAGGGCCAACAAAGCGATACTGATATTCAGCGCGCCATCCGCCTGATGGAGAGGTACCACGCGCTCCCGGACACCGTCGAACGGGCCCGCCACTACGGCGCGAAGGCGAAGGATGCGCTGGGCATCTTCCCGAACACCGACGAGAAGCAAACGCTGCTGGATCTCGTCGACTTCTGCATCGACCGCAGCCACTAGAGCCTAAGCTCAAGCCCGAGCGTTGATAGTGGGGTAGCCGGGCGTGGTGGCGGACCCACTATTCGCCCATGCCTTGCGACCATTCGGTCGCGGCGCTATAAGCGCCCTCTTCGGAGTGTAGCTCAGCCTGGTAGAGCACTACGTTCGGGACGTAGGGGCCGGAGGTTCAAATCCTCTCACTCCGACCAGCTTTTTCCTGCATAGCCAGATAGTTAGAGGGCCGCCGCGGCCCGCGCTTTTCCTGTTGTCACAATGTTGTCACAGGAAACTCAGACGGCATGGCCACTATTCGCAAGCGAGGCAAGAAATGGCAGGTCCAAGTCAGACGCCAAAATTGCCCTCCTGTCTCTCGTACATTTGCAACGTCCGCTGACGCAAGGTTTTGGGCTATACAGCAAGAAGCCCGCCTCGCCCTGCAGCACGTGCCAGAGACCTCGGTAAAGACACTAGGAAGAATGTCACTCAGCGAGCTCATTGAGCGCTATATCCGAGAGGTCTGCCCCACAAAGCGCTCAGCAAGCGTCGAGACAGCAATCCTCAAAGGGTTTTTGAAAAAGTGGGCGTGCACCCTCCCCCTCAGCAAACTCTCACCTGCACCGTTTGCTGCTTACCGTGACCAACGCCTTAAGA
>CALJDF010000293.1 GCA_938023835.1 uncultured Alphaproteobacteria bacterium | reverse complement strand
ATCATCGCCCTCGTCCGGCAAATCACACGCCGTGACTTGGCGACGTGGTGCGCCCGCGGCTGGGTGCAAACGGTGCGCAACGGAGGTAGCGTCGAGCACCGTGCGGTCGATGTCGCGCGGGTTCAATTGATTTGCGAGATGCGGGACGATCTTGACGTCAATGAAGAGGGCATTGCCGTTGTGCTCGATCTCATGGATCTACTCTACGAGGCGCGCGTCCGTCTTCGCGCCTTGGGTGAGGCCGTGATGGGTCAGCCGACCGACGTTCGGCAAGAAATAGAAACCCTCGTTCGCCACACCTTGGGGCAGTAACCGTGGAAAGAAAAACTCAGTTTCACCTGTGGTATTTCGTGGTCGCCTTTGCCGCGATTCTCTTTTACAGGCGTGGTGGCAGCAGAGCCAAACCGTCGAGACGATTCCCTATAGCGCGTTTCAGGATCTCGTCGAATCGGGTCGCGTGACCGACCTCAAGGTGGGGCCAGCCCGAATCACCGGTACGTTTACATAGCCCGAGGCCGGCAAGACCCGTTTCGTAACGACCCGCGTCGATCCGGCGCTTGCGACCGAGTTGGCTGGGAGCGGCGTCACGTTCACCGGTACGAGCGACCGAAGCCTTGTGCGCGACGTCTTGTCATGGGTCATCCCGATCGGATTGTTTTTTGCGATTTGGATGTTCATGTTCCGCCACATTGCGGACCGCCAAGGCTTGGGCGGCTTGACCACGATCGGTAAGAGCAACGCCAAGGTGTATGTCGAGAAAGACACCAGCGTCACTTTCGATGATGTCGCGGGCGTCGATGAGGCAAAGGGCGAGCTTCAAGAGATTGTGTCGTTTCTCAAGGCGCCGGACAGCTATGGGCGCGCATTCCGAAAGGCATTCTGTTGGTCGGACCGCCCGGTACCGGGAAGACATTGCTGGCCCGCGCGGTGGCCGGCGAAGCGGGGGTACCCTTTTTCTCGATCAGCGGTTCCGAGTTTATCGAGATGTTTGTCGGTGTCGGCGCCGCACGCGTTCGCGACCTATTTGAGAAGGCGCGACAGGCCGCGCCGGCGATCATTTTTATCGACGAATTGGATGCCCTTGGACGCGCCCGCGGCGCCTTTGTCGCCGGCGGCGGACACGACGAGTGCGAACAGACGCTCAACCAATTGCTGGCCAAACTCGACGGCTTCGACCCGACCCAAGGGGTTGTCCTGCTCGCTGCCACCAATCGACCGGAGATCCTCGACCCCGCCCTGCTTCGAGCAGGGCGTTTCGATCGACAAATTCTCGTCGATCGACCGGACAAGATTGGCCGCGCACAAATTCTCGGCGTTCATATAAAGAAAATTCATCTGGACCCCGGCATCTCAATCGAAGAAGTCGCTGAACTCACCACCGGATTCAATGGGGCCGATCTTGCCAACCTAGTAAACGAGGCCGCGCTCCTCGCTACCCGTCGCAATGCCGATTCGGTCACGGCCGAGGATTTTTCTCGCGCCATCGAGCGCATCGTTGCCGGTTTGGAAAAGAAGAACCGTCTGCTCAATCCACGGGAAAAAGAAATCGTTGCCCACCATGAAATGGGCCATGCGCTGGTGGCGCTTAGTCTGCCCGGGACAGACAAGGTGCACAAAGTGTCGATCATTCCACGCGGCATCGGGTCGCTCGGATACACCATCCAAAGACCGACCGAAGATCGTTATCTCATGACCCGCGAAGAGTTCGCCAACAAAGTTGGGGTCTTGCTTGGCGGGCGTGCCGCCGAACGGCTGGTCTTCGACAAGCTGTCAACGGGTGCTGCCGACGACCTCGCCAAAGCGACCGATATCGCGCGCAGTATGGCGACCCGCTATGGCATGGAAGATGCGCTCGGCAACGTTGCCTACGAGACCGACCGCGCACCGCTATTGGGGACGATCGAATGGCAGACCTATCTCGAACGTCAATTCAGCGAGGAGACCGCCCGAGAGATCGACGAAGCGGTGAAGGCCACAAACACGACAAGGAGACCAACAATCGTAAGCATGAGAGCAACCTAACAGAAACCTGCCTAATTGTTCGCTAGGTACCCCGCCCCACGCAAGCAACCTCATCGTTGATCGCCCGGTCGTGATCCTTTGTTCACACCAAAGTGCGTCCCTATGAAGCTGCGCCGCCGTTGAGCGGGCGAAATAGGGTTAACGCCGGCAGGACAGCAACGCCGACTTCCGACCTTCCGACTCCGCCCAATTGGCCCTAAAGTCGCCGTTTGGGGGATTCATGGGGCCAGAAATTGCCGTTGCGACGACCACCGATGTGGCCTGGCTGCAGGGGCAAACCAAGGGGTCGGCGGATATTGAGATCGAATTCGGTGGCTTGGCGACGAGTACGCCGGTGTACATCGGATTTGCGGTCCAGCAACTCGCGCAGGCCCGGGCGGCCGCCGAGGTCCTCGCGTCGTTCTTCCTGCTGCTGGCCCGCGACACCGCCGTGCGCGCCAACGACACCGATTATGAGGTGTCGTTGGGTGACAGCGGTTCGACGGTCACGTTCGAAGTGGATGCGCACCTAAGGCCGGTGACCGCGTTTCAGTTCACCGTCTCGGTGAGCGAGGACTGCAACACCCGGTCCGACGCCGCGGACGAAGCCGCCGCGACCGCCATCG
>CALJDF010000292.1 GCA_938023835.1 uncultured Alphaproteobacteria bacterium | reverse complement strand
ATCTGACCGGCGAATCATCCATGACAACATGACTGAATCGGCTTATGTCGCTCATCGCCATCATGGTGCCGAACACCTCCGGCAACTGGTCGGGCGAAAAGGGCATCGGCGGAACGATTTCAACGTCGGGTGAGGACACCGCACGAACCCAATCGAGAGCCTGGTGCATTTCTTCTTCGTCCGCCGTGTCCAGATCCGACTTGTCGAAGATGGTCATGGCCACTTCAGATTTCCCACCGGCACTGACCAGACTAATGAGCATGTCTTCGCAATAGGGGCAGGCGTTTAGTTGCGACAAGACGGCGCTAATCGCGTCCTCCGTCGTTCTGTCGACCCGGTCTTCGACAAGCATGGTCTCGCGACCCGCAACCCAGATCGCCGCCATGAGTTCGGGAACTTTGGAACGGCTGGTCAGCGATCCGTTTTTTAAGAAGTCCTCTCTGATCATGCCGTAGACCTTCCTCGTAAGGCTGGTTGCGGATCGATTTGGAACCGCTTCGACATACCGCATGGTTTTGACCGACAACGTGTCGAACAGCCAAAAACGCAACTTTGATGGCAACATGACTTTGCTCCTTATAGGCATGAACGAGGCCACCAATCTCTCAGGCCGACAATTTCAAAACCAGTCCAGAAAATGTACTGATATTTACAGGTAATTCCGCTGCTCTCACTCGATTGATAGGAGTTTCTCGATGACGAGCTATGGACAGTTTTGCCCCGTCGCGAAAGCCGCAGAAATCATCGCTACCCGTTGGACACCATTGGTCCTGCGCGAAATGATTCTCGGCAGTCCGCACTTCAACGACATCCATCGCGGCGTGCCGCTGATGTCGCGCACCTTGCTGTCGACGCGGCTCAAGGAACTCGAGCGGATCGGCGTGATCAAACGTCTCTCGGCCATGGGCCGGAATACGTCGGCCTATCAGCTCACCCGCATGGGGGACGAACTGAAGCCCATCATCATCGCGCTCGGTGCTTGGGGCCAAAAATGGGTGGAAAGTGCGTATGAAAGCGACGACTGGGACGCTGGCGTGCTCATGTGGGATATCCGCAGGCGGATCAACGTCGAAGCCCTAAGTGCGCAAAAGACAGTCATTCAGTTTGATTTTGACGATGCGCCGAAGGAAATGAAGCGTTGGTGGATCGTCGTGGAACATGGCGAGGTCGATCTGTGTCAACGAGACCCCGGCTTTGATGTCGATCTCTATGTCACGAGTGACGTCCGAACCTTGTCCCACATTTGGATTGGGCGACGAAAGCTTTCGAAAGAGATCGCTGCCGATCGAGTCTACCTCTCCGGAGATAAGAGACTAATCCGCAACATCTCAAAGTGGTTCTCGTTGGCAAGAATCAATGAGGTCGCAAAAGAGACCCGCGCCTTCCTATCTTCGATGCCCGTTACCTAAGAGATTGCGGCGCGGCTTCATCAGCCGCGAAAGCCGAATCGCTTTGATGAAAACGTGCCACGCCTCTTCGCTGGGTTTTTGAGAGGCTCCTTCCGACTTAGATCACTAAGGGGGAGAAAAATTGGCGCACCCGACACGATTCGAACGTGTGACCTCTGCCTTCGGAGGGCAGCGCTCTATCCAGCTGAGCTACGGGTGCGTGTCAAGAAACCTTGTAAAATCAATCCGTTCGACGGCAGTCTAGCAGCTCATAGACTTGGCCAAAACGTCGTTTCGTTGCGTTCGTTGTGACGCCAGTGTGACAGTAGCGACTGTTGGTCGTGACGTACGGTCGCGGCTTGCGGTCGCCGCTTACCCCTCTCCTAAGCCAGGAGAAAGGATGCCGGGTTTAGTTAGCAGATAATTGTGATCTTAGGGTTGTGGTTGGTGATGGGTTGCAAACCCGAGCAAACACATTAGTCCATAATTATTTTTACCAGCCGAGGGTACCGGGGCCGCCCTTGAATGGGCCAATAATCCGTTTCGTAATCCAGCCACCGTAAAAATCACCTTCTTGCGGTTTCACGCGGTCCTCTCCGACCCAACACTCCTGAACCCGAGAAGCATAGAAGGCTATGAAGCCTGCAATCGCCGAAAACTCGAAAGAGGGATCTGGATAACTCCATGCCACACGCCTGGCAACGTCACCTCGAACGTTAAGCGACCAATATTCGGCCCGTCCCTTAAACTCGCAGAGGGAAGACCAAGGCTCTTTGACGAGGAAATCTTCCCTGACATCGGAACGCGGAAAGTAATAGACCGGGGGATGGCTGGTTTCCAAAACGCGATACCCACGCTCTGTCTCCGCGACAACGCAATTTCCAAAAACGACCTTCAGAGACTCCTGAACTTTCTCGAGACGCGGCGGGCGGGGATAATCCCAAACGGATTCATCGCCGGGGAGAGACTTTGATTGTTGGTCGGGTAGCATTTGACGGTCCTTAAATGCATGTCGATTCGGGGTTTCTCTTAGGCCGCGTCAGAGGGAGCCGATCGCTAGGCATGACGCCACAACCAACGTGAGCGGCCAGCGGAGCCTCGGGTACCACTCCGGTGCATGTCCCTTTCTGCTCAGACGAATGTCCACGGCGAGGACAAGAAGGTAGCCGGCGGCCAGGACCAGCAAGCCTGTGTGGTGAGGGAGCAAGAGAAGCGCCGCCCACCCACCGAGCGAGGGCAGGACGCTTAAGAGCAGAACGTGCCGGCCCGTATTAGGGGCGCCTCCATCTTGAATCGCCATGCCCCATTGAATACCGCCCAAGAAAGAAAGGATGATCGCACCATAGCTTGCCAGCGCTAGAACGAGGCTTTTCCGCAATGGGTCCTCAGCGAACAAAGTGCCTCCCGAGAGAAAAACAAATGGCAGCAACCCTAGCGCCCCGAGCACAAGCGGTAAGCGGGGCACAGCGTTCATGCTGCCGAAGCGTGCCGGTGCCGGTTCATTCCTTTTTGTCTTATCAGCAGGTTCACTTACCAAGGTATTGCGTCCCCCCTGTGGTCGAAAAATCCTCCCGAATTTCGTGGCCCTAGGTTGTCGATCACATTCAACAATTGGTCGGCCGCTTCTGTAGGCGGGCGAACCTCAAGGTTGGCCTTGGCGACTGGGGCCGAGAGTTTGCTCTCGACGTTACCGGGATGAAGCGCGACCCAAATCGCTAGGGGTTTCTTCCGTCTAAGTTCCACAGCTGCGGTGCGCACAAACTGATTCAGGGCTGCTTTCGATGATCGGTACCCGTACCACCCGCCCAATTGGTTGTCGCTGATACTCCCGACTCGCGCTGAAAGCGTTGCAAATACAGATCGTCGGTCTCGCGGCATGAGCGGCAGGAGGTATTTGATGAGGATAGCAGAGCCGATCGCGTTGATCTTAAACGCCATCATCAAGTGTCCCGGGTCCAGCTGATGCCAAGATTTTTCGGGCATTGCGTTGGCATCATGTAGATAACCTGTTGCATCAATTGCGAGCGTCAATTCTCCAGGTGAATTGGCGATCTGCTTTGCAAGAGAGGCGATAGGCTCTTCCCTGGTTACATCCAGGGATGGCCGGTACACTGCTAATATCTCTGAAAACGAGCCTCTAGAAGACAAGGCTGCATTCAGAGCGCTGCCGATCGATCCTGCGGCACCGACGATGAGTGCGATCGAGCCAGTGCTACGATTCCTGTGTTCCAAGATTAAGCTCAGTCATATGTTGGGTTCTGCAAACCAATTTGCGGCGCTTCACCATGCAACACGCGGTCACAAGACCCACACCGAACTACGCGTTCGGATGGGAACAGGCGAACGCGGTTTGACTGACCACAAAAGTCGCACATGCGACTTATAGAAACGCCTGTAGCTCGTGACCTGG
>CALJDF010000291.1 GCA_938023835.1 uncultured Alphaproteobacteria bacterium | reverse complement strand
AGTTCCTTCTGGATGGCCTTGAGTTGTTCGTTGAGATAATACTCACGCTGCGTCTTCTCCATTTGGCGTTTGACGCGGCTGCGGATTTTCTTCTCAACCTGAAGAACACCGATTTCGTTTTCCATGAACGAATAGACCCGTTCAAGCCGCTCAGATGTGCGGACGGCTTCGAGGAGTTCCTGTTTTTCTGCCACGCGCAACGCCATGTGCGATGCGACCGTGTCGGCCAGCTTGGAGGGGTCTTCGATCTGGTTGAGCGAGACCAAGACCTCGGCCGGAATCTTCTTGTTCAGTTTGACGTATTGCTCGAACTGCGTGACCACCGAACGAGCGAGCGCCTGCAGTTCCTTGGAATCACCTTCGGGGTCTTCGATGACTTCTGCATAGGCCTGGAAGAAATCGTCGTTGTCCGAGAAACTCTTGATCTCTGCGCGGTTGCCGCCTTCGACCAGCACTTTGACGGTGCCGTCAGGGAGCTTGAGCAGTTGTAAAACAGCGCCGATCGTCCCGACGGTGTGAATGTCCTCGGGCGCGGGATCGTCGACGGCGGCGTCTTTTTGGGCGACGAGGAGGATTTGCTTGTCCTCTTTCATCACGTCTTCCAACGCGCGCACCGATTTATCGCGGCCAACAAAGAGCGGCACGATCATGTGCGGAAACACGACTATGTCGCGAAGCGGGAGGACCGGATAAAGCGTTGCTTGTTCTGTCATTCACTACGAGCCGCGGATACTTGCGGCTTCCCTACAAAATTTGGGCGAGGCGCCCTGTTTCCATGTAAGTGGCTTCGGACGAACCCCAGTTCAAGAACGGTACCTGCTTTCTGCCGGTCTTAAGCGCTCGACCCCGCCTCCTCGCGGCGGTCGGCGTAGATATGCAGCGGCTGGGCGCGGCCTTCGACAACCTCGGAATTGATCACCACCTCGGTTACAGAGTCCAAGGATGGAAGGTCGAACATCGATTCAAGAAGGATGGCTTCAAGGATCGACCGTAGGCCACGAGCGCCGGTCTTGCGGGTAATCGCCTTGCGCGAAATCGCTTTCAGGGCGTCATCCGAGAAGGTGAGCTTGACGTTCTCCATATCGAACAGCCGCTGATATTGTTTGACCAGGGCGTTCTTGGGCCGTGACAAAATCTCGACAAGCGCATCTTCGTCCAGATCGTTGAGTGTCGCCAACACAGGCAGGCGGCCAACGAATTCCGGGATCAAACCGAACTTGAGCAAATCCTCCGGCTCGACCTCTCGGAGCATTTCGCCGGTCTTCTTGTCGTTGAGCGAGCGCACGTCAGCACCGAAACCGATCGCGGTGCCGCGACCACGCTGCGCAATGATCTTTTCGAGACCCGAAAACGCGCCGCCGCAAATGAACAAGATGTTGGTGGTGTCGACTTGGAGGAATTCCTGCTGTGGATGTTTGCGACCACCTTGCGGCGGTACGGAGGCAACGGTTCCCTCCATGATCTTGAGCAGGGCCTGCTGGACACCCTCACCCGAAACGTCACGGGTGATCGACGGATTGTCGGACTTGCGGCTGACCTTATCGACCTCATCGATATAGACAATGCCACGTTGGGCACGCTCGACATTGTAGTCGGCGGCTTGAAGAAGCTTGAGAATGATGTTCTCGACATCTTCACCGACATACCCCGCTTCGGTGAGCGTCGTCGCATCCGCCATCGTGAAGGGGACATCAAGAATGCGGGCGAGCGTCTGCGCAAGGAGCGTCTTGCCGCAACCCGTGGGGCCGAGCAGCAAGATGTTCGATTTGGCAATTTCGACGTCGTTGTTCTTGGTGTCGTGGTTGAGGCGCTTGTAGTGGTTGTGTACCGCGACCGAGAGAATGCGTTTGGCGTATTCTTGACCGATGACGTAGTCGTCCAGAACGGTGCAGATATCGGCTGGGGTGGGAACGCCGTCGAGGCTTTTGACAAGGGCGCTCTTATGCTCCTCGCGAATGATATCCATGCAGAGTTCAACGCACTCATCGCAAATGAACACCGTCGGTCCCGCAATAAGCTTGCGAACCTCATGCTGGCTCTTGCCGCAGAAGGAGCAATAAAGAGTGTTCTTGGAATCGCCGCCGCCGGACTTGCTCATCGTCATACCCGTATCACCACAACCGAATTATCGTAGACGCAGCATCGCGCGAGGCACAACCTAAATCTTGCGCCTAAACACGATGTTGTTCATGCATCTTGTTAACGATGGTCTCTCGCGCTGGCAAACGCCGACCATCGTTAATGGCCTCCGCGTCGCCCAAATTGGGTTGCGACCGATGCATTCAAACGAAACCCTGGGTAGCCCCAAAACGCGTTCGCGACCTATTTCTTCTCTTCGCTTTTGTCTTCGTCGTCCGGGACGATTCGCTTCTCAACGACCTCGTCGACGATACCGAAATCGACGGCTTCTTTTCCGGATAGGAAGTTGTCGCGCTCTAGCGCCTCTTCGATCACGTTGATGGGTTGGCCGGTGTGATGGACGTAGATTTCGTTCAGGCGCTTGCGGGTATCGAGAATTTCTTTTGCATGGATCTCGATGTCGGTGGCCTGCCCCTGGAAGCCGCCCATCGGCTGATGAACCATGATCCGTGCGTGAGGCAAGGAGAACCGTTTCCCTTTGGCGCCGGCGCATAGCAACAGCGAGCCCATACTTGCCGCTTGACCGATGCAAAGGGTCTGCACGTCGGGACGGATGTATTGCATTGTGTCGTAGATCGCGAGACCGGAGGTCACGACACCACCCGGCGAATTGATGTACATCGCGATGTCTTTTTCGGGGTTCTCGGCCTCCAGGAACAACAACTGCGCCGTAATCAGCGTCGAGACGGCATCATTGACCGGGCCGGACATGAAAATGATCCGCTCTTTGAGGAGCCGGGAATAGATGTCGTAGGCGCGCTCGCCTCGGTTGGTCTGCTCGACCACCATCGGCACGAGCGTGTTCATATAAGTATCCGACATGGTCGTGTTTTCCGTTTTTTCTGAGCGTGACTCGCCTATGTAGGGGGGCCAGCGGGAGAGAACTAGTCCTTCTTCGCGGCCTTTTTCTTGGCCTTGGGCTTGGCAGCCGGTTTGCTTTTGCCCGCAGCGCTTTTCTTCTTGGGCTTCGCGGCCGGCTTGGCCTTTTTCGTCGACTTCTTCTTCGCGGCGCCTTCGCCCTCATCGTTGGGATCGGCCAACAACTCGTCCTTTGGCACCTTGCGTTCGGCGACGTGGGCAAGCTCGAGCACGTAGTCGACGACCTTGTCTTCGAATAACGGTGCCTGAAGCTGCATCGCCGCCTGCGGATTCTCGCGGTAGAACTTGAAGACTTCTTGCTCCTGCCCCGGGAATTGCTGCGCCTGCTGGGCCATGGCCCGGTTCAATTCTTCCTGGCCGACGGTCACGTTATTGGCCTCGCCCACCGATGAGAGCAAGAGACCGAGTCGGACGCGCCGTTCCGCGATCTTTTGATAGTCCGCCTTGAGGTCATCCTCGGACTTCTCAGCATCTTCGGGATCGAGCTTGCCCGCTTCTTTGTCGGCCTCGAGTTGCTTCCAAATCCCCTCGAACTCGTTCTCGACCAATGTCGGCGGGAGCTCGAAGTCATGCGCTTCGTCGAGTTTGTCCAAGAGGTCGCGTTTCAGACGTTGGCGGGAGACCTGGCCATACTCTTCTCCGAGCTGTTCCCGGACACGTTCCTTCAACTGTGCAAGGCTTTCTAGCCCCATCCCCTTTGCCATCTCGTCGTCGACTTGAGGAATGCTCGGTTTGCGGACTTCTTTCACCGTGACTTTGAAGACCGCTTCCTTTTCGCGAAGCTTGTCGTAGGGATAGTCCGCAGGAAAGGTCACTTTGACCTCGCGATCCTCGCCGCCTTTGGCGCCGACGAGCTGTTCCTCAAAACCGGGCACGAACTGGCCTGATCCCAGCTGAATTTGACTATCCTTGCCGGCTCCGCCCTCGAAGAGCTCGCCGTCAATCGAACCCTCGAAGTCGATGAGCACCGCATCGCCTTCTTGGGCGACTGCCCCCTCTTCTGTCGCAAAGGTCTTTTGCTGATCGGCAATGCTTTCGACGGCAGCCTCAACCTCGTCGTCATCGATCTCGGCGACCAAACGCTCGAGCTCGAACTTGGAGAAGTCCGCCGCTTCGATCTCGGGTAGGAGCTCAACTTCCATAGTGTATTCGAGGTCTTTGCCCTCATCGAACTCGGAGACCTCCACCTTGGGCTGCAGGGCCGGTCGAATCTTGTTCTCTTCGAGCGTCTGGCGGAGGGTTTCGTCGACGGTCTCTTGAAGGACCTCGCCCAAGATGGATTTGCCGAACCGCGCCCGAAGGACCTTTTGCGGGATCTTCCCGGGCCGGAAACCTGGGAGGCGCGCTTCACCACCGATCGCGGTGAGCTTTTTCTGGATGTTCTCTTCGATCGCATCCGAGGTGACGACCACCTTGTACGAGCGTTTCAGGCCTTCAGAAGCAGTTTCTGTGATTTGCATAACGATCTTCCGTCGATGAACCGTGTCACCAAAATGATGGTGGTACCTGGTGCGGGCGGAGGGACTCGAACCCCCAAGGGCCAAAGCCCACTAGGACCTAAACCTAGCGTGTCTACCAGTTCCACCACGCCCGCAGGTAACCTTGGAAAGCCACGCCGCGCCGGATGGGCGAACCGGGATGGCGAAAGCGGACCTTGTATAGCATTCCGCCAACACCGCCAAAGATCATTTTTCGGCGTGCGACAAGGCATTTCCGCGACCGCAGCCGAACCAGAGGTCGGCCCCTCAAGGTCGCGCGTTCCTGATGCCCCAAACACGCTGCCGCAGATCGATCCGACGCTCGGCGGATTGGTCTTTGATCGCTTTCTAGTTAATGTTAGATATAAGGTACTATCGTTAAATAGTTGTTTTTATAGT
>CALJDF010000290.1 GCA_938023835.1 uncultured Alphaproteobacteria bacterium | reverse complement strand
CGAGGTCCGGCGCACCTTCGTACTGCCGCCAAACGGCGCCTTCCCGTACCGATTCGTGATCGACTTGGCCGAGGTGGCCCCGGACAAATTTGAACGGGTCGCCGCGGTACCGACCCAAACCGCCGGCCCTATTCCGTTAGTCAAACCGCCGACACCCACCGCGCCCGAGGAGAGGGCGGGGCCGCGCATTGTGATTCTCGACCCCGGCCACGGCGGGATCGACCCCGGCACAATTGGACGCCGTGGCGCCTTGGAAAAAGAGGTGACCCTGGCCATTGCCAAGGAGGCGCGCGAGGCACTGGAAGCGACGGGGCGCTACCGCGTGTTTTTGACTCGCGAGGATGATGTTTTCGTCCGGTTGCGGGATCGCGTGGCGTTTGCACGTCAACTGGACGCTGATCTATTCATATCGCTGCATGCCGATTCGTTGAACGATCGCACGGTTCGCGGGGCGTCGGTCTACACCCTGTCGGAAAAGGCCTCCGACAGAGAGGCCGCGGCTTTGGCGCAACGCGAGAACAAGGCCGACCTGATCGCTGGCGTTGACCTCGATAGCGAGCCCGACGAGGTCGCGACGATCCTCATTGATTTGGCCAGGCGCGAAACGATGAACCTATCGGCGACGTTTGCGACCTTGGTGCTGCCGGAATTCGAGCGCGCCGGCAAAACCCTGCGAAAGGGGCACCGATTTGCGGGTTTTGCGGTGCTTAAGGCGCCGGATGTTCCCTCGGTCCTGATCGAACTCGGCTACCTCTCGAACCCCGCCGACGAGCGCCAATTGACCTCGCCGAACTTCCAAAAACAGATCGGAATCTCGATCCAAAGGGCCGTCGACTCCTACTTTTCCGACCTATCACATTAATTCGTCCAGGCTTGGCCGAATTCTGCCTTATTTCGGCGTATACTCCGCCACATCGGGGAAAGGGGTTCGGAATTACCGGATCATGTTGAAACTCCTAGGGTTTTTGTTTGGCGCGTTGTTTTTGTTTGCCGTCGCGGGGGCGGGCGGCGGACTCTATGCGCTTTATCATTTCGGCCGCGACATTCCTGACTTCGACCAGCTTGCAACGTATCAGCCGCCGGTGATGACTCGCGTCCAC
Organism: uncultured Alphaproteobacteria bacterium; assembly: GCA_938023835.1. Lineage (GTDB taxonomy): Bacteria > Pseudomonadota > Alphaproteobacteria > SHVP01 > SHVP01 > CALJDF01. Next base: position 3,875 of record CALJDF010000290.1, on the reverse strand, counting down.
ACTGCAGATGGCAGCCTGCTGACCGAATATGCCACTGAGAAACGGGTCTTTGTCCCTGTCGCCGCGATGCCGCGGCAATTGATCGATGCCTTTCTCGCCGCCGAGGACGACACTTTCTTCGAGCATCCCGGTGTTGACGCCCGGAGCGTGGTCGGCGCGGCGATCACCAATCTGATGAATTATGTCGGCGATCGGCGGCCGGTGGGGGCGTCGACGATCACGCAGCAGGTTGCGAAGAACTTCCTCCTCACCAACGAGGTCTCGATCGAGCGCAAAGTCAAAGAAGCGATCTTGGCCTTCCGTATCGAACGGGCCCTGAGCAAGGAACACATCCTCGAGCTTTACCTGAACGAGATTTATCTCGGCCAGGGGTCGTACGGTGTGGCGGCGGCAGCGCTGAACTACTTCGATAAATCGTTGGACAACCTCAGCCTCCAGGAGATGGCCTATTTGGCGGCGCTACCCAAGGCGCCAAACAACTACCATCCGACGCGGCGCACCGAGGCCGCCAAGGCCCGGCGGGACTGGGTTCTAGGGCGTATGTCGGATGTAGGGTTTATCGCCCCGTCGGAGGCAACCCTGGCCTCCAAGGCAGCATTCCAGGTTTCACAGAAGCGCGATGATTCCTTCGTCGATGCGGCGTATTTCACCGAAGAGGTCCGGCGCCAGCTTTACAATTCCTACGGTGAGGACGGCCTCTACGAGGGTGGGCTGTCGGTGCGCACGACCTTGGACTCCCGGCTCCAGGAGATCGCGCAAACGGCACTGCGGGGTGGTCTAGAGGCCTATGACCGACGCCACGGGTGGCGGGGTCCTGTGGCGACGGTGGCGACAACGCGCTGGCAGGCCGCCCTGAAGGCGGTCAAGCCGCCAAAGGGCATCGGGCGTTGGGAACTGGCGGTCGTCCTTGGCGTCGATGGTGTCGGCGCGCAGGTCGGTCTGGCGTCGGGAGCGCGCGGGTTCATTCCATTCGACGAATTGAAATGGGCACGGCCGCACCTCGAAGGGCAACGTGTCGGCAAGGCGATCAAGGCGGCGTCTGAGGTGTTGAATATCGGCGACGTCGTGATGGTTGAGCCGTTGGAAACCGATGCCGGTGTGGTGTTCGGGTTGCGACAGATCCCAGAAATTCAGGGTGCGCTAATTGCAATGGATCCGCACACCGGACGGGTTCTCGCGATGGTGGGCGGCTATGACTATGCCCAGAGCCAATTCAATCGCGCGACGCAGGCCATGCGCCAGCCCGGTTCGGCATTCAAACCGTTCGTGTACGCCGCGGCTTTGGAAAACGGGTTTACACCCGCCAGCCGAATTCTTGATGCCCCGTTCGTGATCGACCAGGGCGCAGGCCAAGGGCGCTGGAAGCCGGCGAACTACACCAACAAATTTTATGGCCCCTCGACTCTTCGCTTGGGAATCGAGAAATCGCGCAACTTGATGACCGTCCGGCTTGCACAGTATCTCGGGATGGAAATCGTCGCCGACTACGCTGGGAAGTTCGGGATCGTCGAAGATCTGCCCGAGTATTTGTCGATGTCGCTCGGCGCCGGAGAGACCACGCTCATGCGTCTGACAACGGCTTACGCCATGCTGGTCAACGGCGGGAAACGAATTACCCCGACGCTGGTGGACCGGGTGCAGGATCGGCGCGGCACGACCATCTTGAAGCACGATGAGCGGGGGTGCGCGGATTGTGTCGTCGACCGCTGGCGAAACCAGGAAGAACCGACCTTGGGCGATGCTCGGGAGAGGGTCATCGACCCCGAGACGGCCTACCAGATGGTTTCGATGCTGGAGGGTGTTGTGGTTCGAGGGACCGGCGCGGGCATTCGTCGGCTTGGTATGCACCTCGCTGGAAAAACCGGCACGACGAACGACAACGTCGATGCCTGGTTCCTCGGTTTCTCTCCAGACCTCGTGGTCGGTGTTTTCACCGGGTTCGATGAGCCGCGCTCGCTGGGGCCGCGAGAGCAGGGGGCAAGCGTTGCAGTGCCGATTTTCCGCGACTTCATGGCACAGGCGCTCGAAAACCAACCGGATATTCCGTTCCGTATCCCAGGCGGTGTGCGTCTGGTGCGTCTTGACGCGTCTACCGGCAAGTTGGCGAGCGACCAAAGCGAGGAAGTGATCCTCGAAGCGTTCCGACCGGGAACCGAACCGACAGCCACTGAGTCCGCCGTTCTGGATTCGCAGATCAGCGGCCAGCTTCGCAGGCGCGCGTCGACGGGTTCTGGTGTTGGTGGTCTTTACTGACCGTTGCCGGTCCGCTACCAAACCAGCGGACATTAACGACCGGTCAAAGATATGCGTGCCGAATTCGAGAAACTACAGAGCGACATTGAGCAGTCGGTCGGGCTGCTGAGGAGGCATCTTTGACTACGACAACGCCCTTGTCCGTCTCGAAGAGCTGAACCGCAAGTCAGAGGACTCGAGCCTTTGGGCAGATCCTGACGCGGCGCGCAAAGTCATGCGCGAACGCACCATGCTCGACGGCGCGATTAGTCGCTTCCAAGCGCTCCAGACCGAATTCGAAGACACGATTGAACTGATTGAACTCGGTGAAGCCGAGGGCGATGACGCGATCGTCGATGAGGCGGGTACGGCCCTCGTAGCGCTACGTGATCGAGCCGCAAAACTCGAACTCGAAACGTTGCTTTCGGGTGAGGCGGACGGGAATGACTGTTTCCTTGAGGTGCATGCCGGTGCAGGGGGCACAGAATCCCAGGATTGGGCGCAAATGCTCGCGCGGATGTACCTGCGTTGGATCGAAGCGAACGACTATAAGGTCGAATGGATCGAAGAGAGCCCGGGCGAAGAAGCCGGCTTGAAGTCCGCAACCTTGCGGGTGATCGGCCCCAACGCCTATGGCTGGCTTAAGACCGAGACCGGCGTCCACAGGCTGGTTCGGATATCGCCGTTCGATGCCTCGGCCCGTCGCCATACAAGTTTTGCCAGCGTTGGCGTCTACCCGGTGATCGACGATGAGATCGATATTGTCATCGAAGACAAAGATCTCAGGGTCGACACCTACCGCGCGTCGGGCGCCGGAGGGCAGCACGTCAACCGAACCGATAGTGCGGTGCGCCTCACGCATATTCCCACCGGCATCGTGGTTCAGTGCCAGAACGATCGGTCACAACACAAGAACCGGTCGGCAGCGATGAAGATGCTCAAGTCTCGCCTCTATGAGGTTGAGATCGAAAAGCGTGATGCCGAGAAACAAGCGGTGCACGATTCCAAGACCGATATCGGCTGGGGGCATCAAATTCGTTCCTACGTGCTGCACCCCTACCAAATGGTCAAAGACCTGCGCACAGGGGTCGAGAAGGGCAACGCGGCCGGCGTCCTCGATGGCGATCTCGACGACTTCATGGCCGCTGCGCTATCGGCGCGGGTGGGGCAGGCCGACGGCGACGACTCGTCCAAATGAAAACGCCGCCCGTTGGGCGGCGCTCTTAAGTTCTGACGGGTTGGTCGGCTAGGCCGGGGCCGCTGCCGGTCCTGCACCCATTTCGCGTTTGGGCTGAGGCACCGGCTTGATCCGCGCTTCGGTCATTTCGGTGGGCTTGTCGGTCCGTTTGCAATGGCCTTCCACGAACGCGCCGGAATCAATCGACAACAGTTCGTGCCAAATATCACCAACTACATGGGCGCTCTTAGCCAACTGCACCTTTCGGGCACGGATACGACCGTTGACCCTTCCCTTGACCACGACATCGTCCGCGACGATTTCGCCGTTAATCGTGGCGCGCTCGCCGATCGTCAGCGCGTTGGCGGCAACATCACCGTCTACGGTGCCGTCGATCTGAACCTCGCCCTGAGAGCGTAGGTTGCCGACAATTTGAAGATTGGCACTGATTAACGACGGTGGCGCG
>CALJDF010000289.1 GCA_938023835.1 uncultured Alphaproteobacteria bacterium | reverse complement strand
ACGGACGATCGGGGGTCGGTCCGTCGCCGGGCCTCGTATGCGATCGAGCCTAAGGGCGCGCGCAAATCGGGGCGAGGAGTTCGACGGCCAACGACCGGTTGGCGAGCAGATTTCAGCGTGGGGTGCGAATGCCTCCGAACCGCATCACGGGTTCGAACACGCCGACTTTGAAGATCAGGACGCGAAAGGCAAAGAAACCGCCGAGGAGTCCAACGGCTGCGACGATCCGCGTAACAAGGTCGTCGCCGTCGAGACCGAGCGCCACCAACGGCAGCGCGATGCCAACGCCGAGGACGAGCCCGAGATAGGCCGGCGCGTAGCGCCCGCGCAGCAAGAGGCGCGCCGAGAGTTTTGCCCCTGGGGTGCCGTTGTGGGCGGCATGGAGAAGGCTTACTTGAACAACCAAGAGCGCCCCGGAGAGCCCGAGGGTTGCTGCGGGAAGAACCGAAAGCGGTGCGGGCACCAGCGCGGCACCGAGACCTTCCAACACCAGCATCAGTGCTGCGCCGCCGGCAAGCGCATAAAGAAGGCTTGCGATCGGCATCAGCGCGGTGCTCCAAATCGCGATCGCGGTGGAGTGCGACATGGCGAAGCCCTGATAAGTCATCACCAATAGGGCGGCAAGAAAGGCAACGACACGCCACGCGTCGCCGAGCGGCACGAACCCGTCGGTGGCGAGGGCACCGGCATAGAGCACGCCGGCACCCGAGAAAACCACGATGCCGATTAAGCCACGGCTGGTCCACGAGCGGTCGGGTCGGAGAATGGCGCGCCACGATTTTTTCGGCACGCCCATATGCGTGAGGTGAAACCACGGCTTACCGATGCCGGTGATTAGCAACCCCAACACCAGAGCCGGCCAAGACGGATAGAGCATCGCCACCACAAACAACCCGGCGCCGAGCTCGCCGAAGAAAAATGCGCTCGCCATCGAAACGTCCCAGTGGCGTTGGAAGCGGTAGCCTAGGCGAAAGGAATCGCCGACCATTGCCGGACCGGTCATGGGCGCCCTTGGGTTGCAGGGCGTTTTGCAGGCCTAATAGTCAATGTAGAAGACCTTGGGCCGGGTGTTCTTTTCCGGCAGCGGCTGCGCGCCGTTGCGCGTGCGGATGAGGCGGCTGGGCGCGCTCTCGGCATCGTCGAGATCGCCGAAGATGCGGGCTTCGGTGGGACACACCGCGACGCAGGCCGGCGACAGACCTTGATCGACGCGACGCGAACAGAAATCGCATTTGACGACCGTGCCGGCGCGCCAACGGTCCGGCGTCTCGGGATCGGCCGCAGGCGCCTTCGCGCCGCCGAAGAGGCCACGGTTTTCCTTTGGTTGCTCGATCATCGAGCGCGCATCGTACGGACAGGCGACCGCGCAGGCGCTGCACCCGATGCAACGATCTTGGTCGACCATCACGATGCCGTCTTCGCGCGTGTAGGTGGCGCCACTCGGGCACGCCTTTTCACACGGCGCGTCTTCGCAATGGTTGCACAGCGTCGGGACGTAGGCGCGGCTGACCTCGGGAAAGGTGCCGACCTCTTCGACGAAGGTGCGGGTGAAGAAGATCGAGTCAGGCAGTTCGTTCTCGGTCTTGCAGGCCACGACGCAGGCGTTGCACCCGATGCACCGGGCGAGACTGAATACCATTCCCCAACGTGCCACGGCCCCTACTCCCTAATGCGCCCGCGCATCGCGGCCGCGAGCCCGGACAAGACGCACCCGCGCCACCGTTTCCATTGTGCCGCCGAGCATGCCGGTATGGGCCAAGTCGATCGGCAAATGAGCATTCTGCAGCGTGCCTTTGCCGTCCGCGACCGGGTGCCGGGTGAACCGACCAAAGCCGCCCGAGATGGCCGCGGTCTCCGGGTGGATGCCTTCGGTCAAGCCGATCACGCCACGTTCGCGCGCGTAGAGCGATTCGACCCAGACCACGTCGCCATCGCGCAGGCCCTTTTGCTTCGCCGTATGGGCGTTGATCACGACCTTCATCAGATGGGGGTCGCGTTCCGACAGCGCCATCAGGAGCGGGTTGGTCGCCGTATCGCCATAGGTCGTCATGTAGGACTTGTAGGAAATGACGTAGAAGTCGAATTCGTCAGCGCCGTGTACCGGACTGGGCTGCCAAAAAGGAATACCGCGGTAGGGTGAGGTGTCGATTTCAAGGCGGTGGCGTTCGGCGATCCGGTGTTCTTTGAGGTTGCGCTGCAGTTCGTCGCCCGCTGCTTTGATCGAATTAAAGTAGAGCGGTAGGCGCGCATCGCGGTACATGCGGTACTTCTCGTCCGGCGCCACCGGGGTGAGGTTGTTGCCGTGCTCTTGGTACCAGGCGAGATCGCGTTCGCCGCCGGAGTGACAACGCGCTTGGAGGTCGAGCACCTCGGCATAGCTGTACTTGCGCTCGAGCGAAAGCGCGTGGGGGGCGCTGAGGCCGAGCGTGCGGTTGAGCGCCGCGTTGAACCCGTCGTCGCCGAACAAAAAGCCCGCCCGGTCGGCGAGTTCGATCAGGATGTCCATGCCGTCGCGGGTGTCGTGGCGCGGGTCGACCACGGGCTGGCCGACCTGGAGCCCACGCATATCGTAGGTCCAATTGATCAGGTTGAAGCGTTCGAGATAAGTGCTTTCGGGCAGTACCACGTCGGCATAGTCGGTGCTTTCGTCGAGATAGATGTTGATGCTGACCACGAGGTCGAGCTGTTTGAGCGCGCGCGCGACCACGTCGTGATGGCCCGCATTGGTGAACGGGTTGCTGTGGTAGATCAGCAGCATCTCGGGCGTGTAGTCGAAGCCGTATTTTTCCGGTTCCAGCATCGTGAGCGGCACGAGGTGCCCCATGTCGCAGGCAAGCGGGCCGTAGTCGCGCAGCTCGAGGCTCTTGGGCGGATAGGAAAACTTGGTATAGAGATGCCAGCCGGTCGCGTGAGGGCGCACGATGCCGTCCGCGCCCTTGGACATGAGCTCTGGTGGGCCGCCGAAGCGGCGCGAGTCCATGCTTTTGGCGATCAAGCCGCCGGGCACGCCGAGCGCGCCCATCAGCACCATCACGGTTTCCTGCGCCATCATCGCCAGCGTGCCGTTGGTATGCGCCTGAAGCCCGCGATAGGACAAAAGACACGCCGGCCTCAAAGGATACTCGGTGCCGTCGATCGTGACGGTCGCGCCGACCGAGGCGGCGGCGGCAAACTCGCCCGCAAGGCGACGGATCGTTGCGGCCGGGATATCGCATACCGTTTCGGCCCACTCGGGTGTGTTGTCGCGGGTCTCGTCGATGAGGTGCTGGAACGCCGGCACGCAGTCGACGCCGTCGACCTTAAAGGTCCCCTCCAGTGCAGGTCGGCCAAGGTCGGGGTCGTCGAACGGACGCGCGCGACCCGCCGTCTCATCGAAGACCAACGGCTTGCCGGTCTCGGGGTCGTTCATGAAGTTACGATCGGGACCGAGCAAATACGGCGCGTTGGTGCCGTCGCGAAGCCAAGCGGCATCGTAGCTTTTGTCCTCGTGCACCAGGACATGGATAAACCCGAGCAAGAAGGCCAGATCGGTCGCCGGCTTGATCGGCAACCACTCGTCGGCCTTACCGGCGGCAACCGACAAGCGTGGGTCAACGACCACGAGCTTGAGCCCGTCTTCACGGGCATCGGCAAGTTCGCGCGCCGCGCGGACGAAGGATTGGTTGGCGCCGAACCCGTATTCGGAGCCGAGCAAGATCAAGTAACGGCAATGTTCCAGATCGGGGAACTCGACCAGCGCACCATGGGTGATCATGCCGACGAAATGGTTGGGGTTGGCGCATTGGTTGCTGACGCCGCTAAAGCTGAACCCGGTCTTGGCGGTCCCGAAAGCGGTGCCCCACGCGCTGCTTTGGACGTATTTTTCGTACGGCCACAGCGAGGCGATCAGCTTGTTGGGGTTGTCGGCATGGATCGCGCGTAGTTTATCGGCGACAAGATCGAGGGCCTCGTCCCAGCTCGCCTCGCGGAACTTGGGATCGACGCGGCGGCCTTTTTCGGGATTGGTGCGGATCAGCGGCGTGCGGATACGGTGCGGGTCGTAGAACTTGGCGAGCCCGGCGAGCCCGCGGGCGCACAGATGGCCGCGCGTGTTGGGATCGTCTTCGTCGCCGCGAATCCGCACCGGGTTGCCGTCGACCACCTCGACCCGGATGCCACACGCATTGAAACACTGCTGGCAGTGGCTACGGACCCAATGCCCGCTTCCGATTTCGCGAAAGTCAGCGGTAGCGGCGTCACTCATGCGGTCTTCCGATTGGCCCAGCCTCGTTGGCCTAATTATGGCCGATGCGACAGCGGGAGGATACGGGGTAGGGGCGTGCTCGTTTCGTTGGATGGAATGGGGAGCACGTGAAACCCTTCTATTCCAGCGATTTGAGAAAAGCGATCAGGATGTCGATTTCGTTCGGCGTGAATCGGAATTCCGGCATATCAGGGTGGCCTGTCACGACACCTTCGGCGAGCGCTTCCTGAAGACTTTCGACCGGGTAGCGCGTGTGCAGATCACGGAACGGTGGCGCGATCGGCAGCGGGCTTGCCCCACTCCGACCGATCGCATGACATCGCGCGCAATGCATCTCCGCCATCGCGCGGCCGACCGCGACGTTGCCCACGGTTTGCGCCGCACCGGGCGCCGATACGAACGAGCACGCCACGATCACACCGGCTTGGATGGCTTTCATGCGTTTCCTATCGAACAGCGGAAATCCGTTCGTTCCCCATGTTCCAGCAGGGTTGTTGGCGGTGTGCGTAGTCATGTTCGAACTATTCTCTGTCGCAGGTTCCCTGCTTAACAGGGAAAATACAGGGAATTATGTCGATTTTGACGCTACCAGGGCCTTCGGCCTCCCAACTACCGCAGCAATTCAGCCTGTTTTCGAGGCTATTCCCTGCTCCGAGGAACAGGGAATACTTAAATGCCGATCAGGGAACTTCGGGAGGCAGAACAGGGCTAGTGGGCTAGTGGCACGCCTACTTGCCCGTATCTGAGCAATCCCGAAGAATCGGTCGACCGGGTGACCCACCTTGTTAGTAGCCCGATTTCAGCTATTCCAACGGCTTCGGAGACGATGGTACGGTGATCGCTTAGGGAGGCGATCATGAAGCGCCAATTTCCGCACGCGATGTTGCCGCGACCGGTTCACGACGAACGGTCCCGTCAGGACTTTGTCCACGATTTCAAAGTTCATGTCCTCAGCACGTTGGGCTCGCGTCGGCGGCAGGTCTTTGACCGGTCAGCCAAGGCGACTTTTGCAAGAGCCAGTGGCCATGAGCCGCGCACGCGGCGCCAGATCAACGAGGCGATGACGCCAGAGCCGACCTGGAAAATGTGGAGCGCTCTCAACCGCACGGGCCAGGAGCTCATGTGGGAAGCCATTTCGGATACGGCATTTCGCGACCGTGAGCGCCTAGTCGACAAAGCCCAGGGCATTAGGCGCCAACGGAAGCGGCTTGGAACACTGCGCGTAGACAAATCGCTTGCTGTTCCACGCTACATCGCCGCGGTTGATATCCACCTCCAACCCGGCGGCTACGGACTGGTGCTTGGTGACGAGGATATCTACGCCGGATCGCTTTACGACCTGTCAGCGCATCATTATTCGCTTGGCGGCCTGAATCCTTTGGGTTCGGACCCGGGCGAATCGACCGTAAGGTATTTGCGCGAGAAATTTCCGAAATTCACACCCCAACGGATTCTCGATATTGGTTGCACCGTAGGCGCAAGTACCCTTCCGCTCGCCGATGCATTCCCGGAGGCCGAGGTCTATGGGATTGATGTCGCTGAGACATTTGTTCGTTACGCCGATGCCCGGTCGAAATCCTTGGGCCGCTCTGTTCATTTCCAGCAAATGAACGCGGAACACACGACCTTCGCTGATGGATTTTTCGATCTCGTCGTTTCTCACCTTTTCTTCCATGAAACATCCGCCAAAGCCCTCCGCAACGTCATGGCCGAGGCGCGCCGTTTGCTTTCACCCGGCGGCCTAATGATCCATTCCGATGTTCCCGAATCGAATCAGTTCCATCCAGACCCGTTCGATCAATGGACGCGCGATTGGACGACGCACTACAACGCCGAACCGTTTCGGTCGACGTTGCGCGACACCAGCTTGTCGCAATCATGCATCGCGGCCGGGTTCGATTCGTCGGGAGTCTACGAAACAAAGATTCCGAGCGCCGCCGCCGCAGCGACCTACAAAAAGACCCACGGCTATGGTGCCGAGTGGCACCTCGCCGTCGCGAAAGCGTAGTGCTCTAACTTGTGGGGCTCGCGAGAGCATGCATGCGGACCGCAGGTCTGCCGGTGGCGTTGGGGCGCGATCATCGCCCTGTTCCTCGCCCTTCTCTTCGGAACGGTGCCGGGT
>CALJDF010000288.1 GCA_938023835.1 uncultured Alphaproteobacteria bacterium | reverse complement strand
TCTCGCCCTGCGACAACCGCACCTCGGCTTCACGCAGCTTCCCGATAATCTCTTCTGGTGTGTAGCGTTTCCGGCTCATCTCTTCCTCCTTACAAGGTCAGATTAGCCGGACTCTCTCAGTCATCCTGGACCAGTTTGCGGGGAGCAGGTCAGTTTGGGCGACCTCTAGCCACATCTTTTGCTCCCTCGTCGCCTTCTAAAAAGAACGCCGCGCCGGAGTGCGGCCGTAGGGTCCGCGCATTGCCCGTTGCCACGGCGCATGGCATACCTCTGGCTCGCACCTTGAGGGAGGTACCATGAAGATCCGCGCTGCCATTTTGCACGAATTGGGCTTGCCAAGGCCTTATACCGAGTCAAAACCTCTCAAGATCGAAACCCTCGATCTCGACCCGCCCGGCGAAGGCGAAGTGTTGGTCAATATCCATGCTGCCGGCCTCTGCCATTCGGACCTTTCGGTGATCGACGGCAACCGGCCGCGCCCGATGCCGATGGCCTTGGGCCATGAAGCCGCTGGCGAAGTGCTCGAAGTCGGCCACGGCGTCGACGACGTCGAACCGGGCGATCATGTCGTATTCGTCTTCGTGCCCAGCTGCGGCCACTGCAAGCCCTGCGCATCGGGCCGCCCGGCCTTGTGCGAACCGGCCGCCGTGGCCAACGGGGCAGGGACCCTTGTCTCCGGCGCACGCCGTCTGACCCTCGACGGTACCCCCGTCAACCATCACCTCGGGGTTTCGGCGTTCGCCGACCACGCCGTGGTCTCGCGCCGCTCGTTCGTGAAAATCGAAAAAGACATTCCCTTCGACATCGCCGCGCTGTTCGGATGCGCCGTCATCACTGGCGTCGGCGCCGTGGTCAACACCTCCAAGGTCCATCCGGGATCGACCGTCGCGGTCATCGGTCTGGGCGGCATTGGGCTTAACACGCTGCTTGGCGCGCGGTTGGCCGGAGCGCGTCAGATCGTCGCCATCGATATGCGTGAAGACAAACTCGACTTTGCGCGCCAGCTCGGCGCGACCGACGCCTTCCTTGCCAGCGATAAGAATTGCGCGGCCGCCGTCAAAGAGGCCACCGGGGGCGGGGTCGACTACGCGTTCGAAATGGCGGGCTCCGCCAAAGCGCTGGAACTCGCATGGAACATCACCGGTCGTGGCGGCGAAACGGTGTCGGCAGGCCTGCCGCATCCCGACGAGCGCCTGTCGATCCCCCCGGTACAATTGGTCGCCGAAGAACGCACCTTGCGTGGCAGCTACCTCGGCAGTTGCGTCCCGGTGCGCGATATCCCGAATTTCGTGCAGCTCTATCGCGCCGGGCAGCTCCCGGTGGATCGCCTGATGACGGAAACCGTGCGGCTAGACGACATCAACGAAGCATTCGAACGCCTTGCAACCGGCGAGACCATTCGCACGGTGATGATCCCCTAGCGCGGCGCCTTGTCGCGATAGGCCTGCAACGCCTCGGGCGTATCGACGTCGACGAAGATCGCGTCGTCTTCCATCGCCACCTCGCACACCGCCTCGGCATGGGTGCCGATTAGGTGACGCGCCCCAACATCGCCCGATAGTGCGGCAATTTCGGCGAAATAATCGCGGCCCCACAACACCGGGTTGCCCGGCTTGCCCCGCGTCGTCGGCACGCAAATGCTGCGGCCCTCGACGGGATTGAAGGCGGCGATGACCCGATTGATGTGCCCGGTCGTGACGGCCGGCATGTCGCCCAACAACACGATCGCGCCGTCGGCGTCGGCCGACACCGCCGCAATACCGACCTTGAGCGAGGCACTCAGCCCTTCGTCAAAATGCGGGTTGTCGACGAAGCGCACGCTGGCGCCCTCCAGCACGGCCCGCACCGCGGCACCTTCATGGCCGATCACCACGATCACGTCGCGCGCCTGGCTGGCCTGCGCTTGGGCCACCACGCGGCGCACCATCGCGGCGCCGTCCACCTCTTCCAAGAGCTTGTTGGCCGCGCCCATTCGGCGGGATTGTCCCGCGGCCAAGATAACGGCGGAGATGCGGGGAACCCGCGGCGCCTGGTCCGCCGCGCCGGGGTCGCGTAATTGCCCGCGCGAGGGGATTTCCTTCAGCAACCCGCCGACCCCCATGGCTTGGATGGCGGGTCCATCGACGGGCACCCCAGCGAGCAACCGCCACAAGACCCAGTCCACGCCGTTGAGCTTGGGCGAGCGCGCGCAGCCCGGTAGGCCGACTACCGGCGTCTCGCCGACATGGGCGGTCAAGATGAGATTGCCCGGATCGACCGGCATACCGAAATGATCGATGGTGCCGCCGGCGGCCACGATGCCGGCCGGCACGACGTCGCGCCGGTCGACAATAGCCGATGCGCCGTAGATCAAGATCGGCGCGCAGCCCTCTGCTAATAGGTCGGTCACCGCTGCGCCGATGGCCGTTTCGTCGTGGGCGCAGCGGCGTTCCGCGTTCAGCCCGCTCCCGAGTTGCGCCAAGCGCTGGCCGACGACGCCTGCGGTCTTGTCGAGCACGCTATCTTTGGTACCCGAAAAGGTCGTCATAATGAGTCCCACGTTGTGCGGTGTGATCGGCGCCAAGGCCACCGGTGCCGTGTCGCGCACCATGTTGATGCAGGCATCCACTGCCTCGTGGGGCGCGGCGAACGGAATGATCTTCACCGTCGCCAGCAATTGGCCTTCCGTTACATGGTCGAACGGCGTCAGGGTGGCGACTGTAATCGCTTCATGTACTTGGTTGAGGCGGTCGACCGCCGTGCGGTCGATCAACACCACGCCGTCGGCGGCAGCGAACAGGTTGCACCGCCCGGTGAAGGCCGCGCTGGTCTTGGCGCCGTCGCCACAAATCGCCCGCGCGATTGCCGCGGCGGCTTCTTCCTCGGGTACGTCGTCGTCTTCGAAACGCGCCGCTAAAACCTCGGCGACACCAGCCTCGGTCAGAGCCGCAACATCGGCCGCCGACAACTGACGGCCCTTCTTAAAAGTGCCGCCATCAAACCGCAGGCTATGGGCAAGGATGCAGCCCGCCGCCTCGGCCACGGGAATGGAGCCAAAAAACATGTCAGACCGGCGGTTGTCGCAGCCGCTCGGTAATCTGCGCCAGCACGGCCACCGCGATCTCCGCCGGGGACTTGGCCCCGATCGCAAGCCCGACCGGGCCGCAAATCCGCGCCATATCGGCATCGCTGAACCCGGCTTTGCCCAGGCGGTACAGCCGCGCATTGTGGGTTTTCTTGCTGCCTAAGGCGCCGATGTAAAAAACCGGCAATCGCAGCGCGACCTCAAGCGCCGGGTCGTCGAGCTTGGGATCGTGCGTCAGGGTCACGATGGCGGTGCGCGCATCAGGTGCCAGCGTCGCCATGGCATCGTCGGGCCATTCGGTCATCACCGTCACGCCGGGAAAACGTTCCTCGCTGGCAAACGCCGCACGCGGGTCCACCACCGTGACGTCATAGCCGGTCATGGCCGCCATGCGTGCCAACGGTTGGGCGATATGCACCGCCCCGACAATGATCAGCCGCAGCGGCGGGTTGTAGACATTGAGAAAGACCTTCGCGCCGTCGTGCTCGACCACACCGCTCTTATCCAGCCGCGCCGCCGCTTGCGCCTCTCCCAACAATGGGTCGTTACCCGCCTCATGGGGGTAGACCAACCGTTCGTCGCCGCTGGCAAGGTCGGTCGCCAGGACGACCGCGCGTTTCGCGGCCTGGTCGGCCAAGATTTGCTGGAGCGTGGCGTCCTTCATGCGACCCGTTCGACGAACACTTGCACTTTGCCGCCACAAGCGAGGCCGACTTCCCAGGCCTGTTCGTTGGTCACGCCGAAATCGAGGAACCGGGTTTCACCGTCCTTGATCGCCGCCAAGGCTTCCTCGACCACCGCGCCTTCAATGCAGCCGCCCGAGACCGAGCCGACAAACTTCCCGCTGTTGTCGACCGCCAATTGCGATCCGACCGGCCGCGGCGAGGAGCCCCAGGTCGTCACCACGGTCGCCAAGGCAACGCCTTTGCCTTCTTTGCGCCACGCAGCGATTTGTTCCAGAACGTTGTCGGCTTCAGCGGTCATGCGACGGCTCCCCACGTGGTGGCGGTGGCTTCCTCAGTGCGCGGCCAATCCCGGCTCAGCGAGCTCGCCAGGTCCGCGATGGACTTTAGATTGTGGATCGAACGGAATTCGTCAACATGCGGCAATATTTGACGCGCCCCAGCGGCTTTCGCTTCGTATTTGTCGTAGCGCAGCAAGGGGTTGAGCCACAGCATGCGGCGGCAGGACTTGTGCAGTCGCTCCATCTCAAACCCTAGGTTTTCTGTCCCCTCGCGATCCAAGCCATCCGTAATCAGGATCACCATGGCGCCTTGCCCCAGCACCCGGCGCGACCATCGGGTGTTGAAATCGTGCATGCAGCCGCTGATCCGCGTACCCCCGGACCAGTCTTGAACGGTCTCGCTGACGTCGGTCAGGGCGACGTCGACATCCTTTTGGTGCAGATACCGCGTCACATTGGTCAGTCGCGTGCCGAACACGAACGTCGCAACTCGGTCACGGTCATTCGTGACGGCATGCATGAAGTGCAGGAACATGCGCGAGTAGCGGCTCATCGAGCCTGAGATATCGCACAGCACCACTAGCGGCGGATGCCGTCGGACCCGACGGCGGCGTCGCAAGGGAATGATACTGCCGCCCGAGCGCAGGCCCGCCCGAATGGTCGCCCGCATATCGACCCGTCGGCCCCGTCCATCCGCCTTGAACCGCCGCGTCTTCACATCGACGATCGGCAGCCGCATCGCGGCAATCGCTTTCTTGGCTTGGTCGATCTCTTCGGCCGACATCGAGTCGAAATCGCGCGTTTTCAACTCCTCCTGGGCCGAAAACGAGAACGCCGCGTCCAGCAACGTCTCTTCTTCTTGCGCTTGATCGGCGGGGGCGCCCTGTTGGGTTGGGAATAGCGCATCGGCGAGCCGCCGATTGGCCTCACGGGCAGGGGGTGTGTCCTCGTTCTCGGCGCCGAACGTCGGCAGCAACATCGACATCGCCCGCTCCAGGATGCGCGGATTGCGCCAAAAAATGTGGAACGCCTGGTCGAACAACTCCCGTTGATCACGCCGGTTCACGAAAACCGCATGCAGCGTCCAATACAAGTCCTGGCGACTGCCGATCCCTGCCGCTTCAACGGCGCGCACCGCTTCGATCACCCGCCCCGGACCCACCGGTAGGCCGGCTGCGCGCAAGACGCGGGCAAAGTGCATGATGTTGTCGGGCAGGCGGTCGGTATCAGCCATCGTCATCACCGCGCTGCAGCGAGTTCCGTGTTTACTTGGTCGAGAAGTTTGGCGGCTTCGCTGCCTTGAATCTTGGCGATGTCGTCTTGGTACTTCAACAGGACGCCAAGGGTGTCATTGACCGTTTGCGGGTCGAGCGCCAGTTTGTCGAGTTGTACCAAGGCCGATGCCCAGTCGATGGTTTCGGCGATGCCCGGCAGCTTGAACAGATCCTGCTCGCGCAAGGATTGGACGAACGCGACAATTTCGCGGCTCAACCGTTCGCCGGCGCCCGGCACCTTTAACGTCAAAATCGAGAGTTCTCGTTCGGCATCGGGATAGCCAATCCAGTGGTAGTAACAGCGCCGCTTCAGCGCATCGTGAATCTCGCGCGTTCGGTTCGACGTAATGATCACGATCGGCGGTTCTTTGGCCTTCACCGTTTCGAATTCCGGGATCGTCACCTGGAAGTCGGCCAGCAGTTCCAGCAAATAGGCCTCGAACGGCTCGTCGGTCCGGTCAAGTTCGTCGATCAGCAACACCGGCGGACCGGCGGTATCGAGTTCCAGTGCTTGGAGGAGCGGGCGCTTGATGAGGAATCGCTCGGAAAAAATGTCCGAGCCCAATTGCTTGCGATCCTGCACGCCTTCGGCTTCGGCAAGCCTGATCTCGATCATTTGGGCGGGGTAGTTCCACTCGTAGACCGCCGAGGCAACATCCAAGCCTTCATAACATTGCAGTCGTACCAACCGGCGCCCCAGGGTTTTCGACAGCACATTGGCGATCTCGGTCTTGCCGACCCCGGCATCGCCTTCGAGAAACAAGGGCCGCCCGAGCTTCAGGCTCAGGAACAGCGTCGTCGCGAGCGCCCGGTCGGCAACGTAATTGCCGTCTTGTAAAAGGCTCAGCGTGGCATCGATAGATGCCGGCAAATTGCGCATGTCAGTGGTCATCCGCAGAGGTTAGGAGGGCGGGGCGGAATCAACAAGGGGAGCAGCAGCTCCCCTTGCGAATGCCATGGATCGATGTGTCTTAAGCCTCGGCGACCGCCCGTTTGGCCATCACGGTCACGAGATGGGCGCGGTAGTCGGCACTGGCGTGAATATCTTCGTTCAGGCCCTCGGCGGAAATCTTGATGTCGGCCACCGACTCAGGGGCGAACTTCGCCGTCAGGGCCTTTTCCATGTCCGGTACCCGAAAAGCGCAAGGCCCGGCGCCGGTCACCGCGACGCGAATGCCGTCGGCGGTCTCCGCCACCATCACGCCCACCATCGCGTAGCGTGAAGCCGGCTGCGGGAACTTCTGGTAGGCCGCACGTTTCGGGATCGGGAACGACACCGAAACGATCAGCTCGCCGTCTTCGAGAGCGGTTTCGAACAAGCCCTTGAAGTAATCGTCCGCCGCAATCTCGCGCGCGTTGGTCTTGATCGTCGCGCCGAGCGCCATCACGGCCGCCGGGTAATCCGCCGACGGGTCGCTATTGGCCAGCGAGCCACCGATCGTGCCGCGATGACGGACCATCGGATCGCCGATCAGACCGGCAAGCTTGCTCAGCGCTGGAATGGCTTTCTGGACTTCAGCCGACGAATGCACGTCGTAATGCGTCGTCATCGCGCCGATCGTCACGCTTGCGCCGTCGACCTTGATGCCCTTGAGGTCGTACACCCCGGCGAGGTCGATCAAATCGCTCGGCGCGGCCAGACGCTGTTTCATCGTCGGCAGCAACGTCATGCCGCCCGCGAGAATCTTACCATCGTCGGCGCTGGAGAGTTTCTTGAGCGCGTCGTCCACGCTAGATGCTTTGTGATATTCGAACTGATACATGGCTGCCCCCGGCCCTAGACTTGTGCGTTCATGATAGCCTTGACGATATTGTGGTAGCCCGTACAGCGGCAGAGATTGCCCTCGAGTTCGTGCCGAACGGTCTGCTCATCCGCATTGGGATGACGGCGGCGGATATCGATCCCGGCCATCACCATCCCCGGTGTGCAAAAGCCGCACTGCAATCCGTGGTTCTCTTTGAACGAAGCTTGCATCGGGTGCAGTTCGTCGCCCTTCGCCAGACCCTCAATGGTCGTGACTTCGGCGCCCTCGGCCTGGACGGCCAACATGGTGCAGGACTTCATAGCTTGGCCATTAACGTGCACCGTGCACGCGCCGCATTGGGTGGTGTCGCAGCCGACATGGGTGCCGGTCAGGCGCAGGTGTTCACGGATATACTCTACGAGTAGCGTCCGTGGTTCGACATTGGCACTGACGGCCTTGCCGTTCACGGTCATCGATACTTTGGCCACGCGGGACCTCCCAAATGAAACCCCCGGTTTCGCAGTGCGGGCCAGGGTTCGTTGATGTTGGCCAGAAATCAGCAGAATTCGGCCCTGACGGGCAGTTTCCTAGGACCGGTGGATCAGGTCAAGTGCTGGCGACCCGCCCGGTTTCAGGGCCTCAAAGAACGCTAAACAGCACCAAGATGACGGCCACGACGACGATCAGGCCGACGATCCAGGTTGCCGTACTGATGGTTTTGGTGGGCTTTGTGGTGTCGTGGTTGACCGCGACATCAGGGCTCTGCTGCGGCGCGGCGTCGGTTGCAGGTTCCGCAGGGCCACCGACATGGGCCGCGAAATTGGAAAAGAACTGATCGGCGATTTTTTTTGCCGCGCCGTCGACCAGCCGAGCCCCGATTTGGGCCAGCTTGCCGCCGACCTGGGCATTGGCGTCGTAGCGCAGCACCGTATCGTTGCCGTCCTGTTCCAACGTCACCGTGGCGCCGCCCTTGCCAAAGCCGGCCGGGCCTCCTTGGCCTTCGCCGGAGATGCGATAGCTGTTGGGTGGATTGAGGTCGGACAGGGTCACCTTGCCCTTGAATTTAGCGCTGACCGGGCCGACTTTCGCCTTCACCGTTGCGGTCAATTCGGTGTCCGAGGTCTTTTCGATGGTTTCACAGCCCGGAATGCAAGCTTTCAAGGTCTCCGGATCATTCAGCGCCTCCCACACCACCTGCTGCGCCGCCGGAATCCGGTATTCGCCCTTCATATCCATAAGAAAACCGCCCGTTAGCCGTTCGTTAATGCTTGCCGGGCAACGTAGTGATCGTACCCCTGCGGGGCAAGGCCTGGGGGTTTTGCCAGGCCCCGAGCCGCCCGCTAAGGTTTGAAAATGGTCAAGAATTCTCGCGGAACAGACCGGTGATCCCACAGCCTCCCGCATCTCGTTCGACCCTTGATGTCGCCTGGTGGTTTCAGGCGCGTTGCGAATCCGCCGGGGAGACCCTGTCGGCGCGACGCATGCACTACCTCCTCTATCTCACGCAGGCCCATTACGTGGCCGAGCACCGTGGCCAAAAGATCATGCCGGCGACCTTCCTTGCGACCCAGGTCGGACCGGTCGAACCCAACATCCACCAACTTTTCGAAGGCGGTCGTTTTGTCATGGAAGCCAATGATCCGCCCCGTCCGGTCGAGGACTACCTGATCGAAATATGGGGCCGTTTCGGCAGCAAGAATGTGAAACAGCTCGAAGGGCTCGTCGAACGCGACGGCGCGTGGCGTCCGGTCTTCCGAAAAGGCGCGCTCCTCGAGATCCCCGCCGAATTGCTCTTCCGCGCCTACGGCGGCGGTGCCGATGCGGTGCCCTTGGACCGACGGTCAAGCGCGGGTCAGAACCGCAACAAAGAACAAGAATACTGGACCCTGACCGGCAAGAAGGCCGAGAAATGGGTGCCCGGTGTCTCCAATAGTGCTCAGGCGGCTGGCGGGGCCCGGAAAGCGCCAGCCAAGGCGCCGCGTGGTACTGGCGTGCGACGTATTCTGTCTGCCGAAGAGGCCCAACGCAGCAACACAGCGTCCGCGAAGTTGCCTCAGCGCTGATGGCGCGCGCGCTGCGCAAGACCCGCGGCTGGCCGAGACTTTCAGCGATGTCAGTTTTGCGACCTGGCCTGACGCCAAAGCCATGCGGGCTGATATCGAGGCTGGCGCCGTCGAGCTCAGCATCATTCCAACCAATCTCGCCGCGGCG
>CALJDF010000287.1 GCA_938023835.1 uncultured Alphaproteobacteria bacterium | reverse complement strand
GAGCGCGGCATCGGTGCCGGGGTCGCCGCCGAGGGTGAGCTGGTAGAACTCTTCGCCGTTCTTTTCGAGACCGAGGATCCCGATATTGCCGATATGGTGATGGCCGCAGGCATTGATGCAGCCCGAGATCTTGATCCCCAACGAGCCGAGGTCTTCTTGGAGGCCCGCATCGGCGAGGCGGTTGCTGATCGCTTGGGCGATGGGGATCGACCGGGCGGTGGCGAGCGAGCAATAGTCCAACCCAGGGCATGAAATGATGTCGCCCGCGAGCCCAACGTTGGGCGTGGCAAGCTCGACCCGGTCGAGCGCTTTCCAAAGATCGTAAAGCGCGCCTTCTTCGACATGGGGCAGGACGAGGTTTTGCGTGTGGGTGACGCGGATTTCCTCGAAGCTGTAGCGCGCCGCGAGGTCGGCCATGGCATCCATTTGATCGGCGGTCGCATCGCCCGGAATGCCGCCGGTCGGTTTCAGCGAAACGTCGACGATGGCATAGCCCGGATGTTTGTGCGGCTTGGTGTTGACCTTGAGCCAGCGATCGAAGGCCGGATCGCTGCGCTCTTTGGCGAGCCGCAGCGCGTTCGGGGAATCGAGGTCGAGAAACGGTGGCGGGTGAAAATGGCGGCGGATGCGGGTGATTTCCTCTTCCGGCAGGGCCAGCGGTCCGTCTTTGATTGCCTGCCACTCATTTTCGACCATGGCCGCGAAGTCGTCGGCACCGAGCTCGTGGACCAGAATCTTGATGCGGGCTTTGTATTTGTTGTCGCGTCGGCCGAGCCGGTTGTAGACGCGCAAGATCGCTTCGAGATAGCTGAGCAAATCGCGTTCGGGCAGGAAGTCACGGATCGTCTTGGCGATCATCGGCGTGCGTCCCTGGCCACCGCCGACCATGACTTCGAAGCCGCGCGCGTCGCCTTTGAGGTGCAAGCGAACCCCGATGTCATGAACCTTGAGGGCGGCCCGGTCGGTCGGGCTGGCCGTGACGGCGATCTTGAACTTGCGGGGCAGGAATGAAAACTCGGGGTGCAACGTCGACCATTGCCGAATGATCTCGGCATAGGTGCGCGAATCGTCGACCTCGTCGGCGATGGCCCCGGCGTAGTGATCGGCGGTGACGTTGCGGATGACGTTGCCGCTGGTTTGAATGGCGTGCATGTCGACGTCGGCAAGGTCGTCCAACAGGTCGGGCGTCTCATCGAGATCGATCCAGTTGTACTGGATGTTTTGCCGGGTGGTGAAGTGGCCGTATCCACGGTCGTAGCGGCGCGCGATGTCGGCGAGTTTGTGCATCTGGGCCGACGACAACGTGCCGTAGGGGATCGCCACGCGCAGCATGTAGGCGTGCAATTGCAGGTAGAGCCCGTTCATCAGCCGCAAGGGGCGAAAGGCGTCTTCGCTGAGGTCGCCGGTGAGACGTCGGTTCACCTGATCGCGAAACTGCGTCACCCGTTCGCGCACCAAGGTGCGGTCGGCGGCGTTGTAATGGTAGGTGGCGGCCATTAGTGGGCCGGGGTCGACGTGGCGGGGTGCACGGTCGGGCCGGTTGCGCGAATCAGTTCACGCAGGCGCTGCGGCCGCGGCGCGGCGCTGGCCGCGGTAACGTCGATTAAATAGGGCCCGACGATCCGGCTTTCGATGACGGCACTCTCGGCGCGCTGCAACAGGTCTTCTGCGTTGACCTTGTCCTTGGCAACCTCGGCTTCGCTGAGGGCACCGACCCATTGGCCGCTGGGGGCAAGATAAACAACGCGACCGGTGTCGAGGCGGTTGGCGGAAACGACTTGGGTGGCCATGGCGTTCTCCTTTAGACGGCGGCTTGCAGCGCTTCGACCGGTCGGTCGGCATCTGCAGCGGCCAGGGTGACGGCCCCGATGATGAGAAGTGCGGGGCTGGTGATGTTGTTGCCGGACACGAGGCGGGCGAGCCCGCGTAGGGTTCCGGAGACGACCCGTTGTTGATCGGTGGTGCCGTTTTCGACGACCGAAACAGGGGTGGCGGGATCGCGGCCGGCATCGATCAAGCGCGCCGCGATGACCTCGGCCTGGGCGATGCCCATGTAGATCGCCAGCGTTTGTCCGAACGAGGCGAGCGCGCGCCAGTCCAAATCGGGTTCGCCGTTTTGGGCGTGCCCGGTAACGAAGGTGACGGCTGTGGCATGGTCGCGCTGGGTTAGCGGGATCTGTGCGGCGGCGGCGCAGCCGGCGGCCGCCGTAATGCCGGGGACCACGACGACCTCAATGCCGCGGGCCCGGAGGTGCGCCACCTCTTCGCCACCGCGTCCGAAAATGAAAGGATCGCCGCCCTTGAGGCGGACGACACGCTCGCCTGCTTGGGCGCGGCGCGCAAGCAAGGCGTTGATCTCTTCTTGCGGCATGGTCGGGTTGCCGGGGGTTTTTCCGACGAACACGCGTTCTGCGTCGCGCCGGGCAAAGTCCATAACGTCGGCGCTGACCAAGCGGTCGTAGAACACCACGTCCGCGCGCTGCAGCGCCTGCAGGGCCTTGAGCGTGAGCAACTCGGGATCGCCGGGGCCCGCGCCGACGACATGCACGATGCCGCGTGGTGGCGTGACGGATCGGTTGATCAACGAGATCATGCGTTCGCGCGCGCTGGTTTCGTCACCGCGCAAAACCGCCTCGCCGATCGGGCCGGAGAAAATGTCGTCCCACAAGGCGCGGCGCGCGCCGAAATCGGCGATGGCGTTTTTCACGGCGGCGCGAAAGCTGCCGGCAAACGCCGCCAAGCGACCAAGGCGACGCGGCAGGTCGGTCTCGAGTTTGAGACGCAGTTGGCGGGCCAAGACCGGCGCCGTACCGCCGCTTGAGATCGCGATGGTGATTGGGTCACGGTCGACGATGGCGGGCGTGATGAAGGTCGACAGGGCCGGCCGGTCGACGGCGTTGACCGGCACGTTCGCGGCCCGGGCGGCGGCAGCCACGCGCGCGTCCTCCAGGGCATCGCCGGTGGCGCTGTAGATCAGGGCGTATGCCGTGACATCGGCAGTGCGGAAGGGTCGGTCGAGGACGCGAGACGCGTCGTCTTGGTGCGGTTCAACCCGTGGGTCGTCCCGGTTGGTGATGCGGGTGACGCGGGCGCCGGCGTCACGCAGCAGGCGCACTTTGGCGGCGGCCATGTGTCCATCGCCGACGACCAAGGCGGGCCGGCCTCTAAGCGAAAGAAAGATCGGAAAGGTCTTCATGGCCTTCCTGTCGGCGCGTCTGTCGCCACGCGCTCAAAATCACAGTGTAGTTGGAATCTATGAACTAAACCACACTATTCAATTGGATATTTAATTATTAAACACTAATAGTAGTGTTTATATCGATCTCTCGCCCGGGAACGTCGGAGGTACTAGGGTCGCCGGCGTGCTGCGCCCCAATTCCTTGTTTTTCATTCTGTTTGTCGGTGGGTTGTTGGCCTTTGGGCCGCTGACCCTGGAGATGTACGTCCCGACCCTGCCGCTGGTGGCGGACGCCTTCGGGGTCGGCGCGGGCCCCGCGCAATTAACCGTGAGCGTCTACCTCGCCGGGTTCGCCATCGGCCAGTTGGTGTCGGGACCGTTGGTTGACGTGTTCGGGCGGCGGCCGTTGTTGCTGGGCGGCATGGTGCTGATCGCCGCCGCGAGTGCGATTTGTATCGTGGCGCCGTCGATCGAATCGCTGACGGTGGCGCGGTTCGTTCAGGCCCTGGCCGTTTCCGTCGGCCAAGTGGCGGGCCGCGCCGTGATTCGCGACACCCACGATCCCGCCGGTACCGCGCGCATGTTGGCCTTCACCATGGTGGTGATCGGATTGACCTCGGCGATCACCCCTGTGGCGGGCGGGTTCTTGGCGG
>CALJDF010000286.1 GCA_938023835.1 uncultured Alphaproteobacteria bacterium | reverse complement strand
ATCGTCGGCAATCACCACCGTCGTTTCGGTGGCGGTCGTTGTGACCGCGATCTCGACGCGGTGCGCGGCGAAATCGGCAGCGTTATCGATGAGGTTGCCAAGTCCGTGACGGATCTCCGGCCCCGCGCCCACCACCGGCGTTCGTGCCCCGGGCGCCGTTTGTTCGGTGATGTCGATCACCGCGTTTGGCCCGCGATAGGGCGCGGCGATCGCATCGATCAATGCCGGCAAGGGAAGGCGATCGAAGGGCTGGTCCTCGTCACGGCGTGGATCGCGCGCCAGTTCGGCGAGAATGTCGCGGCAGCGTTCGGTCTCGCGCAGCAACAGGTCCATGTCGTCGGCGAGCGGTGCGCCGTCTGCGGTTTCGCGGCGCATTTCCCGCGCGACGAGGGCAATGGTCGATAGCGGCGTGCCCAATTCGTGTGCCGCCGCCGCGGCAAGGCCGCCCAGCGCGGTCAGTTGTTGCTCCCGCGCCAGGGCCATTCGGGTTTCGGCCAGCGCATCCGACATGCGCCGCGCTTCGGCCGCCACGCGCCAGGCGTACACCGAAATGAACGCTATGCCGAGGACCAAGGCCGTCCAAATACCGGCCACATAGAGACCCGGCAAAACAAGACCGCCCGCGTGCCAGGGCAGCGGCTGGTGGTAAAGCGTCACCACGCTGAGACATGCCAGCGTGAACCCGCCGAGCAGCGCCGTGTTACGCAAACCTAGCACCGTCGCGGACACCGTGACGGGCACCATCATGAGCATCGCGAAGGGGTTCTCGATCCCGCCGGTAAGATACAGAAGGATCGCAAGCTGCAGCGTGTCGTAGGCGAGATACAGCGCCGCCCGGCGGTCACTGAGCCGCGTGGTGGGCGCGTAGCGCACGGTGAGGACGGTGTTGAGGCCAACCGACACCGCGACAATCAGCATGGCCGGCACAAAGGCCATCTCGAAGTCGAGGCCGAAGTTGACGACCACAATGGCCAGTGCCTGGCCGGCCACCGCGATCCAACGGATGAGAATCAAGGTTTGCAGACGCACCCGGCCCCGTTCGGCAGACGGCGCTGCCGCGGCGGCGGGCACTGCCCTTGGTGTGTCGTGAACGCTTTCGACCATGCCAACGGTAGCCTATCGCCGCACCTGGGATGCGGCAACGAAGGGTGGCAGGGCGGCACCGCAAGGCCCATATTTCAGGCGCCAACCGGGGTCACAAAACCACCACATTGCGGCCCCACCCTGCCGCCTGGCCCGAGGAGGGAACCATGAGAATGCACAAAACACTCTGCGCGTTGGCGCTGTTTGTTGGCGTCGCCGTCGGCATGCAAAGCCCGGCGGTTCAGGCCGGCGAGGCCCAAGACCTGGTGGACAAGGCCGAGATGACGGTCAACGCGTTTCGAGTCGATCCGGATATGAGGTCGATGCGGACACTGATGCGTCGCGCCGAAGGGGTGTTGATTATTCCCCAGGTGTTGAAAGCCGGTTTCTTCATCGGCGGCGAAGGGGGCACCGGCGTCTTGTTGACGCGCCAGGCGGGACGCTGGAGCGCGCCGGCGTTCTACACGATGGGCGCCGGTAGCATCGGGCTACAGTTCGGCGCGCAGGCATCTGAAGTGGTCTTGGTGTTCATGACCAAACGCGCGGTGGATGCGGTCTTGTTCAACAAAGTGAAACTCGGGGCCGATGCGAGCGTCGCCGCCGGCCCCATCGGCGCCGGCGTCGAAGCCGGGACGACCACCAACTTCCGCGAAGATGTATATTCCTATTCCAAGTCGAAGGGGTTGTTTGCGGGCGCGTCGCTCGAGGGCGCGGTCCTCGATGCGCGCGAGAGTCTGAACCGCGAGTATTACGGCAGGAACGTTTCGCCCGAAGACATCGTGTTCAAGAACCGCGTCGACAATCGCGATGCGGACGACTTGCGCGAAGCCCTAAACTATCTGCTACGGGCGCGCAGCTAGGCCGCGCTGCCGGCGAGCTCGGCCATCGCGACCAACAGAACGACCAGCGCGCTGAGCACGCAGGCCACGGCAAGCAGGTAGAACGCCCGGCGCGCATCGTTGGCCGTGACATCCGCGCGGGCGCCCGGTGGTTCGATCCAGGGGGTCACGCCCCGGTCGGCACCATCAAGATGACGCGGGCCGACCAACGCGACGCCGAGGGCGCCGGCGGTGGCGGCCATCGGCCACGCCGCGCTGCGCAAGCGGCGCGCCGGGCTATGCCGGATCATGGCGGCGAGTGCCGCAGCCGGCCGAGCACCCGGCGTAATGGCCGCCGCCGCGGACAACAGCACCCCCGCCAAACGCAACGGAATCCACGCCGCCGCCTCGTGCAGCCGCAGCGGCACAAAGCCCAATCCGCGATCATCGGCACCGGGTTGATCAAATATCAAGGCGGCGACCAGCAACAACCGATAGATCACGAGCCCGGCCAGACCGAGCAAGGCATACCAGAACGCCAGCGCCACCACGCCTTCGGCGTAGCGAAGCGCGGCGCTTTCGACCGATTGCCGCCGGGCGGTCGCGTCCTTGTCGCCCCCAATGCTGCGAGCTAAAGCGGCAAAAATGGTGCGCTGGTCGATTACGAAAAGGATCACGATCAGCGACAGCGCCCAACCGAACGGCAGGGCGGCAGCGGTGGCCGCAATCAGGAGACCGATCGCCCCCCCGACCACCACGAGAGAGAGTGCCAGAAGCAGCCCCCGAATGAGCCGCGTCGCCGGCGAGCGGTCGGGGCGTCCAAGCCGGTGCGCCAATTTGGCGATCAGGTCGGCGGCCCGGCGGTCGAAAGCGCGATGGGGGTTGCGCCGCACGACGCCGAGGACGGCATCCAGCGCCAACGCCGCCAGC
>CALJDF010000285.1 GCA_938023835.1 uncultured Alphaproteobacteria bacterium | reverse complement strand
GACGGCGAACGCGAAGCTAAAACGACCAGGGGTGCGTCGGCGTTGCGGCCATAGACCGCCTGATACAGATCGGACTGCTCGGTCTTGGTCGGCAGGCCGGTTGACGGGCCGGCGCGTTGCGAGTTGACGACGATCAGGGGCAGTTCGGTGCTGATGGCGAGGCCGATGGCCTCGCCCTTGAGCGCGATGCCAGGACCGGAACTTGAGGTCACCCCAAGATCGCCGGCAAACGATGCGCCGATCGCCGAGCAGACCGCGGCGATCTCGTCCTCAGCCTGAAAGGTCACGACGCCGTATTGCTTGAGCCGCGACAGAATATGCAGGATCGACGATGCCGGGGTGATGGGATAGGAACCGAACATGACCCGTAGGCCGGCCTTGTGCGCGCCCGCGACAAGACCCCACGCGAGCGCCTCGCCACCGGAAACGGTGCGATACTCACCGGGTGCGATTTCGGCGGGCGAAACCGAGTAGCTCGGCAGTTCGCCTTCCAATTCGGCCGTTTCGCCGAAGGCATGGCCGGCATTGAGCGCCGCGATATTGGCTGCCGCGATATCGGGACGCTTGGCGAACTTACTGTTCAGCCAATCGATCGTCGGCTGCCGATCGCGGCCGTACATCCAATAGATTAGGCCAAGGGTCCACAGGTTCTTGGAGCGCAGCGCCTCTTTCTTGCCGAGGCCGGAGTCCTTGACGGCCTCCATGGTCAGCGCCGACATGTCGATCTCGATGACGCGGTAACCGTCGAGCGTTTTGTCCTTGAGAGGGCTTTCGGTAAACCCGGCACGCTTGATGTTCCGATCGCTGAAGCTACCGACGTCGACAAGGATCACGCCGCCGTTTCGAACATTGGGCAATTCGACTTTGAGCGCTGCCGGGTTCATGGCGACAAGCACATCAATGGCATCGCCCGAAGTCTTGATTCGCCGCGCCCCGAAGTTGATCTGGAAAGACGAGACCCCGAAGGTCGTCCCTGCCGGGGCCCGAATCTCGGCCGGAAAATCCGGGAAGGTTGCCAATTCATTGCCCGCGAGCGCCGTCGCCTGGGTGAATTGCCCCCCCGTCAACTGCATTCCATCGCCGGAATCGCCGGCGAACCGCACCACTACGGAGTCGCGCGCTTCGCGGGGCGCGCTCGTCTCAGCCACCGCGGCCGAACTTGCCATTATTGGTCTCCATTGTTCGAGGCGTCGCGGACCATAAGTCTCGCTCCATTCCTAAGCAAGAGCCTCCGGGGGATTTGAGCCCCGCAAACCCGCAGTAACCTTAGCGTTTGTGAGGTCGCTTTAGTGGCCCAATACGTTCAATATTTCGGTCAGCGTTTCGAATTTGCGGCGTGGCGCTGGGCCCTCGGCGGCCGCGATTTCAGCCGACTCGATTTTCTTCCAGTCCTCAAAAGTCACGATCCGAACGCCCCGCCCCTCGAGATGGGCGGACAGCGCCGTGCGGCCAGGCTTGCCCCCGGCCCCGCAATCCTCGGCGATATGCTCGGCGGCCTTGGCGCCGTCGGGCCGATTGGTCGAGATCACGCCGCTCGGCCCGCGTTTGACCCAGCCGACGGCATAGAGCCCCGGCGCGACGCGGCCATCGTCGTGCACCACGACGGATTTCTCTTCGTCAAACGGCACGTCAGCCACCGGCAGCGACCGGTAACCCACGGCCGGAATCACCAGGCCGCATTCAATCTCGAAGAACTCTCCCGTGCCCATCGCGCGACCATTTTCCACCTTCGTCTTCTCGAGACGCAGACCCTCGACATGGTCGCCGCCCAAGATTTCTACCGGCTGGGCATAGAAACCGAAGTGGACATGTTTGGCCGCATCGGCGGGCTTGAACTTGGTGAATTCTTTGAGCGTTGCGAGGTTTTTTTCCTTGAGGCGTTGATCCCTAAGGTTATCGAGATCGCCCACGTCCGCAGGCAGTTGCGCGGGGTCGACAAGTGGCACGGCGTTTTTCAACTCGCCCATTTCGCGCAGCTCGACGTTTGTGAATTTGGCCTCGATCGGGCCGCGCCGCCCCATCATGTACACATCCTTGATCGGCGAGGCTTCGATCGCAGCGGTTGCATATTCCGGCAGATCGGAGTCCGCCATTTCCTCTCGGGTTTTGACCAAGACGCGCGCGATGTCGATCGCAACATTGCCGTTCCCAATCACCACCACGCTTGGTGTGTCGAGATCAGGATCGAGGTCGCGCATGTCGGGATGAGCGTTGTACCAGCCAACAAAGGTGGCCGATCCGATGACGCCTTTTTTGTCCTCGCCGGGTATGCCGGCGAGGCGATCATGGCCTGCGCCAACGGCGAGCACGACCGCGTCGTACATTTCGCGCAGTTCGGCAAGCGTGACATCGCGCCCCACCTCGACATTGCCGAAAAAACGGCAGGCGTCGGAAAGCGCGGTTTTTTCAAACGCGCGCGAGACCTTTTTCGTGGTTTGGTGATCCGGGGCGACACCAAATCGAATCAAGCCATATGGCGTGGGCAGCCGATCAATGAGATCGATGGTGCAATCCACGCCCTTTTTGATCAGTGCGTCGGCGGTGTAAAAGCCCGCCGGTCCGGTTCCGATGATAGCTACGCTAACGGTCAATACCCGCGCCTCCCAGCGTCGTGACGAGTGATTGGGGGAAAAAGTATAGGCGCTAAGAGGGCGATCGCAACGCGGGCTAGAGCAAGTTGAAGCGCATATTCTCACGCGCCACGATGGCGCCGCTCCACATCTGGCGGGCCTCGGTTTCGACCTGTTCCATGAACCAGTCTTCGTGATCTGGATCGTGGTGGAAGATGGCCAGCGTCTTGGCGCCGGCTTCTTGGCAAAGACGTGCACCTTCCTGCCATGTCGAATGGCCCCACCCGATACGCCCAGGAAATTCCTTGTCGGTATACGTGCAATCGTAGATCACCAATTCCGAGCCCTCGATAAGGCTCAGGATGTTTTGATCCGGCGAGCCGACCACGTCCTCGGTATCGGTGACGTAACACATCGATTTGCCGCCATGCTCGATCCGGTAGCCCGTGGCGCCGTTGGGATGATTCAACGCGGTGGTGCGGATCGTGACTTCGTCGAACAGATTGAGCGTGTCGCCGGCGCTGAAGTCCTCGAACGCCATCCGGGCGCCCATCATTTCGAGCGGCACCGGAAAGGTCGGCTGCGCCATCGTGCCGGCCAAGACCTTTTCGATCCCGCCTTGTTCGATCAGGTGGCCGGCCATCACGACAAATTCGTTGCCTTTGGAAAAAGCCGGGGAAAAGCACGGAAAGCCGTCGATATGGTCCCAATGGGTATGGGACATCAGCAAACGGGCGGAGGTAATCCCTTTGCGTTGAAGCCAATGGCCGAGATTCCTGATCCCCGTTCCGCAGTCCAGGATGAGCCGGTTGCCGTTGATCGCCACCTCAATGCAACTGGTGTTGCCGCCGAATGCGACATGGCGCGGCGATGGGCAGGCAATACTTCCGCGCACGCCCCAGAACTTGATCTTAAAGCTCATTGCAAAATGTGCCCTGCGGAGATCCCGAACCGCGACGCTGCGGTCACACATTGACAGATATCGACCTTGGCCCTCGCGAATGGTGACTCCAATTACACCGATTTGCGAGCAAAATTCGATAGTTACCAGCTTTTTATGGCACCGTTTGTTAACAAACTGCCAAATCGGCGGCCCGCCACACGTCAGGTCTCATCGAGCAGCAGGTCGCGACCCCGCTCCGTCAGGCGGCAAACAAGCCAATCGGGCTTGATCGGATTCTCGAACCACGGCTCGGCCCAGCCCTGGGCAATGCAGAACTTGATGGTCTTGGCGCTGATCTGCTGCCCGGCGCCGTCGAACAGCGGCAACTTGCCGCCGGGTTGTTTGAGGCCCCGTTTGAGGTACCGACGCTGCGCTTGCGACAGCTTTAGACTGCAGGTTTCGTTCCTGGGGGCGACCATATCGGCAGACTAGACCATCGCCCTTACCGGCCACAAATGGAGGCCGGGTCGAGGCTGGCTGGGACGGCTTTTCTCCTGTATCAGTGCCCTCCCCGATGAGCGGAGGAATCGGTGCCAGTCTCGAAGCTGGAGAAGTTTCGCGGCGGAATGCTCGGCGGTGCGGTTGGGGACGCGGTCGGCGAGCTTGCTTCCACCCATGGCGATTATGACTCGCTGATCGACTGGATCAGCGAAGGCGATGTGCTGCGCTATACCGACGACACGGCGATGTCGATCGGCCTCGCCGAGGCCATGACGATGTCGGGCGGCGGCATCAACGAAGAAGAAATCGGCAAGATCTTTCAACGCAACTACGGGCGCGAGCCGTGGCGGGATTACAACAAGAGCATCCCCGCCATCTTTGCCATGGTAAAACGCCACGACATGCCGTTCTCCGAGGCGGCCGGTCGGCTCCATGATGGCCAAGGGTCAATGGCCAACGGCGCGGCGATGCGGATTACCCCCCTCGGCCTTTTGTTCCGCAATTCGGGCCGACTACGCGAATTCGCCGAGCAGTCAGCCCGGATTACCCACACGCACGAGGTTGGGGTCGATGGCGCCGCGATCACGGCCTGGGTGGTTGCGCAGCTCGCCAATCTTGATCCGAAGGGTAAGTTCCCCTTTGCCGAGTTCTACACAGGGATTGTGCGCTTCGCGCAAACCAAGGAACTCCGCCTCAAACTGGTCTAAATGATCGAGTTGGTCATGGGCAATGCCCCACCCGAACAGGCCGCAAAAGAGCTCGAATTGTCCCAAACGGTGGCGCAGACGTTGCCATTCGCGCTCTATTCGTTTTTGAGCAATCGGCACTCGTTCGAAGAGTGCATTTACTGCGCCGTCTTGCGGGACGGCGACCCGGACACACTTGGCGCCATCGCCGACGGCTTTGCCGGCAGCTACTTGGGCGCGAAAAAAATCCCGAAAGATTGGCTGTCGCGGTTGGAGAATCGGCAGTTATTGGAGGATTTGGCCAAACGCCTCGATAGCCTCGACGTTTAGTTGTTAGGATGGTTTCCTGGATAGGAGGGTCGTAATGAAGAAAATCGCTGTTGTCGGAACGGGACACCGCCGCGCCGGAGACGACGTGCCGCCGCAGGAGATTTTGGATGTTCGGGCGGAGGGTTTCGACCCACGTCTCATCGAAACGCGCCTTCCCGCCTTCCCTGCCAACGAAATCAACCGCCATTTGAGCGAGGTTGCCAACGTTGAAACCGGCCTACGCGCCGCGGCCGAGGGATTCGACGCGGTCTTCATCAATACGGTCGGCGACTACGGCCTGAACGTCCTGCGCTCCGGCCTTAGCATCCCCATCATTGGCGCCGGCCAGGCAACGATGCACGCCGCCTGTCAGCTTGGTGACAAATTCTCGATCGTGACCATTTGGCCGCCGCAGCTGTTGTTCATCTATCACGGCTTGCTGCAGCTTTACCGCATGGAAGATCGTTGCGTGTCGATCCGCTGCGTCAGCCAAGACGAAGAATTGGAGACCCTGGCCGACGACGAGAACTTCGTGACCGACATGCGCGCTGGTGAAATGACCCAACAGGACCGGATCGTGCGCGAATGCGAACGAGCGCTGGCCGACGACGGCGCGGACACCATCATGCTGGGCTGCACCTGCATGTCGCCCATTGCGCATGAGATTGATGCCCGGGTCGACGCGCCGGTGTTGAACCCGCTCGCTGTTGGCTACAAGGCGACCGAAATGGCGCTATCGCTCGGCATCAACCATAGCGAGAAGAAGTATCCGAAGATCGGCGAGGACCGGCAGCCGCACTACCGGGCGATGGCGGACGCGGTCATGGCGCTCGATTTCAAGGACGCAAGAGGCGGCAACCGCGAAGCGGCCGAATAGGTCAGCGGCCGCGCGGTCGATAGACCTGCGCGCCCTCACTCAGGGTCCACTCGACCGTGCGCCGGATGACCTTTCCGAGCGCATCGTCAAACGCCAAAATGACGGCATCCATCGACGTGTCTGACGCTTCGACCTTTGCATCGAAGTTCTGGGAGGCGACGATCTCGCGGCGCGGCTGTTGAATAAGCCGAGCGCTCAGACGGACATGAACCGTTGGCGGGCGATTGGTGCCGGCATACTCGGCCTGAAACTCTCGCAGTTCCGTCTTGAGATTGAAGTCGGACCGTAGCCCGATGGTCTGTCGCCCAACCGCGACGATCTTGCCGCTGTTTTCGAACGACTCGACGAGGAGCGTTTGTACCATGCGCGGCGCACGCTCGGTCCAGCGTGCCCCCGCAAAATACTGCAACTCGATGGCCTTGGTGCGCAGCGCAATACTCTGAACTTGGAGCCCGCCAGCGGCGCTTGGCTCTTCGACGACCAGTTGCCAGGGCACGGCGGGAACAGCCTCGTCGAAGGTATTCTTGGGTGTCAGAGTAAACAGATTCGCAGGCGGACCGCTGCCCGGAAGAATGCCGCCACAGGCTGACAGAAGCCCTCCAAGGAGCAGAACGAGCGCGGCGCCACGTCGGCGCTTGATTTGGGCAAACCTGCTCATTGCACTTCAAACCCCCGCTGTGAGTCGCCAAAGAGGAATTGGGCTGGATCGGACTCGATTTGCGTTGTGACGCGCGAAAGGTCGCCCATGAGGGCCCGCATATCGGCGATCAGGCCGGAGAACTCATAGAGCCCCTCCGCCGAGAAATCAGCAATCGGCTGGCGCGTTTCTTCGACGATCGTGTTTAGGCCCTCAGACACCCGCGTTACCGCGCTTGCGGTGTCGCGCAACTCGCCAATCAAGGCCCGTAAGTCGTTTTCGACGACGCCATCCGCCGTTGAGACCGCTCCCCGCAACACCGCCAATGTCGAATCGGCACTATCGGAAAGTGTTTCCACTTGGGCGTCCAGATTGGCCACGAGAGAATTCAACGCGCCGGCAGCGCCACGCATTTCGTTGCTGGTCTTTTGGACGTTGTCGAGAATATCGCCGATTTCGCTGGTTCGGCCTGCGAGTTCACCTGAAAGCGCCTCGACATCGACGATAATGCTGGTGAGTGAAGCGATGTTTTCATCGCTGACGAATTTCTTGGTCTGCTCCAGGAGTTCCACCCCGCGCGCGATAAGGTCGGGCGCCCCTTGGAACAGGCGTTGGAACTGCGACGGTCGTGAATCAATAACCGGAAAGCGTTCGCCTGGATTGATTTCGGTGAGATCCGGGCTATCCGCACTGCCGCCGGTCAAGGCGACGAGCGACACGCCGGTAATACCCTGGGCTTGGAGTTCGGCCACCGAATCGCGCTTTACCGGCGTATCGGTGGCGACCTCAATCACGACCCTGACTTGTTGGGGATTGCGCGGATCGATGCCGATCGCCTGCACGGTGCCGACCGGGATGCCGTTGTAGAGCACATTGCTTGCCGTACTGAGGCCAGCAACAGACCCCTCAAAGTAAATCGTGTAGCGGGCGAACTCGCGATCGACCTCGAGTTTGGCGAGCCAAATCACGAAACCGAAAAGCCCGAGAACGACCAAGAGAACAAACGAGCCGACAAGGACGTAGTTGGCTTTGTTTTCCATGCAATCCTCGTCTCAACCCAACGCAGCCCGCGCGCGCGGACCATGAAAATACTCGCGAACCCACGGATGATCGCTCGCCAGCATGTGGTCTATGGACCCGATGACCGAAACGCGGTGATCGGCAAGCACCGCAATACGGTCGCAAATTGCATGAAGGCTGTCCAGGTCGTGAGTGACCATGAAAACAGTCAACCCGAGCGACTGTTGCAGGCGGCGAATCAGTTGATCGAACGCTGCCGCGCCAATGGGATCAAGGCCAGCAGTCGGTTCGTCGAGAAACAGAATGTCGGGATCTAATGCAAGGGCACGCGCGAGGCCGGCGCGCTTGCGCATGCCCCCCGACAGTTGCGACGGAAACTTGTGACACGCCGACAATGGCAGACCAACCATGCGTAGCTTTAGAGCCGCGACTTCCTTTCGGAAGTCGTGCGACATCGCGGTGTGCTCTTTAAGCGGCACCTCGATGTTTTCATCGACCGCAAGCGAACTGAACAAAGCACCATCTTGGAACAAGACGCCCCAACGCCGTTCGAGCTCCAGCATCTGCGCGCGCGAGGCGCCGGTGACGGGCCGGTCCAGTACCTCG
>CALJDF010000284.1 GCA_938023835.1 uncultured Alphaproteobacteria bacterium | reverse complement strand
TTGCTAAGATGAAGGGGGCGGGCTATTTTCTAGTCCTTTTTTGGCGGCAATGGGCCGCTTGGAGACACCCGTGTCCGATATCTTTCGCGAAGTCGATGAAGACCTGAGGCAAGAACGCTATGTCAAGCTCTGGTCGCGCTTCGGCAAATACGTCATCGGCGCGATCGTGGCGATCGTCGTTGTCGCCGCGGTGGTCATCGCATGGCAGAACATTGTCGAAGGACGGCGCCAGGCCGAAGGTGAGCGCTTTGCCGAGGCCCTCGACATGGCGCGCCAAGGGGCGGCCGAACAGGCGGCGACGGCGTTCAACCGATTGGCCGAAGATTCAGGTTCGGGGTATCGCGCCTTGGCCCGACTTCAGGCGGCCGCGGCGCTGGTGCGGGCGGGCAACACCGCCGAGGCGGTGACTGTTTACGATCAACTGGCCACCGATGGTGCCGTGGATCGAATCCTTCGCGACCTCGGCGCGTTGCTGGCAGCGATGCACAGCTTCGACAACGCGAGCAACGATGAGATGGCACAGCGGCTGGGGCCGCTGGTCCTCGACAGTAATGCTTGGCGCTACTCGGCGCGCGAAATGCAGGCACTTGTGTTGTATCGCGGGGGCGACGTGGTGCAAGCGCGAACGCTCCTGGAGGCGCTTGTCGACGATTCGGAAGCGCCGAACGGCATTCGGACGCGCGCGGCGGAACTCCTGGGAGCCATTGGCGGAGAAGGATAAGAAGATGCGCCCCGCTGCGGCTTTGACAAAATCTCGGATGCTAGAGGCCGGTCGCCGCTTTGGCCCACTTCTGGCGCTCGGCATGATTTTGTCGGCTTGCAATGTCTTCTCGCCATATGTGCCACCACCCCTTGAGGGCGAGCGAATCTCCGTCCTTTCTCTCGAGCAAACTCTTGAACCAGATCCTGGGATTCAGGACCTTCAGGTCCGCCTCCCGAGGCCCTTTGCCAACGCGGCCTGGCCGCAGACGGGCGGCAGTGCATCCAAGGCCATGCATCATTTGGCTGTTGGCGAGGCGCCAAGACGGCAATGGCGGGTCAATGTCGGGGCCGGTTCCTCGCGAGACCGTCGCTTGACGGCCTCGCCCGTAGTCAGCGATGGGCGCATTATTGTCTTGGATGCCAATGGTCTTGTCGTCGCCCACGATATGCAAACCGGCAAGAGACTGTGGCGGTACGATGTCGTGCCAAAGGGTGAATGGCGCGGCGCCTTGGGCGGCGGATTGGCCGTCGCAGGGGAGACCCTTTTTGTCACCTCGGGCTACGGTGATGTTGTTGCCATTGCCACCGCGAGTGGCGGCGAAATCTGGCGGACGCCGTTGAACGTTCCGCTCGCGAGTCCGCCAACGGTGGCCGGCGATCTTTTGTTTGTCGTGACCAATGACAACCAAACCTTCGGGTTGCGGGCAGAGGACGGCTCAGCGGTGTGGAACCATGTCGGAATCGCAGAGACTGCGGGCTTAGTCGGCGCTGGGGCGCCAGCAGTCGCTGACGGTGTGGTGGTCGTGCCGTATTCATCTGGTGAACTCATCGCGCTGCGGGCCAATAACGGCCAGATTCTGTGGACGGATAATCTTTCGCGCGGCGGCCCCACAACAGCCCTAGGAGAAATCACGGATATCAACGGCCATCCGATTGTCGATCGCGGGACCGTATATGCGG
Organism: uncultured Alphaproteobacteria bacterium; assembly: GCA_938023835.1. GTDB lineage: Bacteria > Pseudomonadota > Alphaproteobacteria > SHVP01 > SHVP01 > CALJDF01. The sequence goes on along the minus strand of CALJDF010000284.1, from coordinate 8,014 downwards.
TGGGTCATTCGGGTCGGATGGTTGCCAACGATCTTGTCAGTGGCGCGCGGCTGTGGACCCAGGACATCAGCGGCTCTGGGAGCCCCTGGATAGCCGGTGATTTCCTCTACCTCGTAACGTCGGGAAGTGAACTGATTGCGTTGTCCCGGCAGGACGGTCGTATCCGCTGGGTCACCGAATTGCCGCGCTATCGTCGACCGGACACCTTGGAGGACCCGATCACCTGGGGCGGCCCGGTTCTGGGTAGCGATCGGTTGGTGATCGTTTCGTCTACCGGCGATGCGGTCGCCGTGTCTCCCTACACCGGGAAGATGTTGGGCAGCCTTCGTTTGTCCGACGCCGTCTTCCTGCCGCCAGTGCTGGCGGCCGAGTCGCTCTTCTTCCTCACCGATGATGGCGCGCTCGTCGCCTACCGGTGAGTTTGTGTCATTCACTGTCGCGATCGTCGGCCGACCGAATGTCGGCAAGTCCACCCTGTTCAATCGATTGGCTGGTCGGCGGATCGCTATCGTGCACGACACCCCTGGGGTCACTCGCGATTGGCGACGTGCACCGGCCCGCATAGGCGGACTCGCATTTGACGTGATGGACACCGCCGGTCTCGACGACGCCGACGACGGTGTCTTAGAGGGCCGGATGCGGGACCAGACCTTGGAGGCAATCAGCCGCGCGACTGTTGTTCTTTTTGTGATCGACGCGCGGGCCGGCCTGACGCCGATGGACGAGCACTTCGCACAGATCGTTCGTGAGAGTGGCAAGCCGGTTGTTCTTGTCGGCAACAAATGCGAGGGCAACACCGTTCACCTCGGTCTCACCGAGGCCTATTCGTTGGGCCTGGGCGAACCGTTACCGCTGTCAGCAGAACATGGCGAGGGCCTTGCGGGCTTGGCGGAGGCGCTCTCGGTGTTTCAGGTCGAGGCCGATCAATCGTTGCTCGGTGACGACAAAGAAGGCGAAGCGACCACCGACGAGATCGACAATCCCGATATTCACCTCACGATCGTGGGGCGGCCCAACGTTGGAAAGTCGACGTTGCTCAACCGCCTGATCGGCGAGGAACGGGTGCTCACCGGTCCAGAAGCTGGGATCACGCGGGATTCGATCGATGTCGAGTGGTTTGTCGACGGGCAGCGCATCGTGCTCACCGATACTGCGGGTCAGCGGCGCCGCGCGCGTGTCGGGGATGGGCTCGAAAAACTCGCCGTTGCGGACGCCAAGCGTTCATTAGATTTTTCGGAAGTGGTCTTACTTGTTCTGGATGCGACGGACGGACTGGACAAGCAAGATCTGACGATTGCACGGCGAACGGTGGAAGAGGGACGGGCGCTCCTTGTTGCGATGAACAAGTGGGATCTGCCGGAAGACCGTGAGAGCGCGCGACGGCGGGTAGCGGACCGGCTTGAACGGTCTCTCCCCCAGGTGCGCGGTCTCCCGGTTGTAACGATCTCGGCCCTAACCGGCGACGGAATCCGCAAGCTGCTGCCGGCGGTTCGCGATGTGCACGCCCGGTGGAACCGACGGGTGCCGACTGCAGCACTCAACCGCTGGCTTACCGATGCGACGGACAAGCACCCCCCGCCGGCGGCAGCGGGCCGTCGTATTAAGCTGCGCTATGCGACACAGGCAAAAGCGCGCCCCCCCACCTTCGTTATTTTCTGCAGCCGCCCCGACGACCTTCCGTCGAGTTACGAGCGGTATTTGGCGCACGACTTGCGGGAGCGTTTCGATCTCGTCGGCGTCCCGGTCCGCATTGTGTGGCGCAAAGGTGAAAACCCGTACGCCAAGAAGCGGTCTTAGCGCGCGACCGAGACTTTTTCACCGTTCTTCGTACACGCAGGTTCGGCGAGTGTGACGAATAGATCGGTGATTGCGTCGGGATACGGGTTCTTGCTCGCATCTTCACCCGGATAGGCCTGTCGGCGCATGCCGGTACGAACCCGCCCCGGATCAATCAAGTTGGCGCGCACATTGGTCTTAGTGAGTTCGGCCGCCCAACTCTGCACCACGTTCTCAAGGCCAGCCTTACTTGCGGCGTAGGGCCCCCAATAGGCGCGGATATTCTCGACCACGCCGGATGTGACGAACAGGGCGCGCCCCGCGTCAGAAGCCCGAAGCAGCGCGTCGAAGTCGCGGATCAGCCGCCAGTTGGCATTGAGATTGACGTCGATAACCTGCTGCCAGGTCGCGGGCTCGTAGTGACTCATAGGGCTGAGCGCACCCAGGATTGCGGCGTTCCCAAGAAGAATATCGAGCTTGCCGTGGCGCTCGGCCAGCACTGCGGCCAGCCGGTCGATCGCGTCGAAGTCTTGCAAGTCCAGGGGCACGAGGGTTGCGGTACCTCCGGCCTCGCGAATGGCGTCGTCAACCTCTTCAAGGCCACCTTGGGTTCGCGCGACGAGAACGACGTGGGCACCTTCCGCGGCGAACCGTTTGGCGACGGCCGCGCCGATTCCGCGGGACGCGCCGGTGACAAGCGCAAGGCGATTATCTAGACGGCGCGCCAAGTGAAACTAGCGGCGTTCTGCCAGAAGGGACAACTGCTCAACGTTGTCGCCGCCCAACTGGTCAATCAGGGTGATCGGATAGTCGCCCGTGAAGCACGCATCGCAGAACGCCGGGGCGTCGGGATTTCGGCTTGCTTCACCCATCGCGCGATAGAGTCCGTCGGCCGAAACATAGGCCAACGTATCGACGCCGATGAACTCGCGCATACCGTCGATATCGTGGTTTGCCGCCAGCAGTTTGCTCCGTTGCGGGGTGTCGACACCGTAAAAGCATGAATGGGTCGTTGGCGGCGACGCGATCCGCATGTGCACCTCGGCGGCGCCCGCTTGACGCACCATCTCGACGATCTTGACCGAGGTGGTGCCGCGGACGATCGAATCGTCCACCAAAATGACCCGTTTACCGTCCACTAGGGCCCGATTGGCATTGTGTTTAAGTTTGACCCCGAGATGTCGAATCTGCTCGCCAGGCTCGATGAACGTGCGCCCAACATAGTGGTTGCGAATGATCCCGAGCTCGAAAGGAATGCCGGCCTTCTCGGCATAACCCATAGCGGCAGGCACGCCGGAGTCGGGAACCGGGATGACCACATCCGCGTCTACGGGTGCTTCGATCGCCAATTCCGCGCCGATCCGCTTTCGCGCCGCATAGACGCTACGTCCCTCAACGACGCTGTCCGGGCGTGCGAAATAGACATACTCAAAAACACAGAACCGGCTGTTTGCGGCAGGGAAGGGCCGAATACTGTTGATGCCGTCCTTGTCGACCACAACCATCTCTCCCGGCTCGACATCGCGCACGAAGGTGGCGCCAATAATGTCGAGGGCACAGGACTCCGATGTCAGGATGGTCGCGCCGTCGATCTCACCGATGATCAGGGGTCGGACGCCCATGGGGTCTCGCACACCGATCAACATGCCGTCGCACAGCGCAACCGCCGAATAAGCACCCTCGACTTGACGCAAGGCGTCGACAACACGGTCAACCACTTGGTGATACCGGCTCGTTGCCATCAGGTGGATGATGACTTCTGTGTCCATTGTGGATTGAAAGATACAGCCCTGCTGAACCAACCGACGGCGCAGCGTGTGGCTATTCGTCAGGTTGCCGTTATGCGCGACGGCGAGCCCGCCAAAGGCAAACTCGGCGAACAACGGTTGGACATTGCGCAACGCGGTCTCGCCCGTCGTCGAGTAGCGGTTGTGCCCAATCGCGGACTGACCGGGGAGGCGGGCAATAACGTTCTCAGAACTGAAGTGATCGCCGACGTGACCCAGCGAGCGTTCGGCATAAAATTGTCGTGAATCGTAGGAGACAATGCCGGCGGCTTCTTGGCCGCGGTGTTGCAGGGCATGAAGGCCGAGTGCGGTATGCGCGGCGGCATCGTCATGGCCAAATATGCCAAAAACGCCGCATTCTTCTTGGAAATGGTCGCTGTCGGGCGCGTGGACGGTGGAACTGAAGGCGGGTGCGTCTCGCTTGCCGGTCATGTTGCCTGCCCTTGATGCCCGTGGAGGCGCGATGGATGAACCGCCTGGGTCTTATAGGCGGTCGCCACAACGAAGTCATGCGCATCGCGCCCCTTTGATGGCGGGCGGCGAGTCTCCTCAAGAGGATTCTCGTCTGGATTGCGCAACGATTGAGGCGCGAGCCGCATGAGGAAGGCGCCGCTCTCACGAATCAGAGGGAGCGTCTTGGCTTCGCGGATGTCGCTGGGGAGACGGTCGACGGGCACGATGGCGGTGATCAGCAACCAAACGACGGCGAGGAGGACCACCCCACGAGCGAGCCCGAAGACGAAACCCAATGCGCGGTCAAATGGGTTGGCCTCTTTCCCGCGCACGAGGCGCGCGACGGCGCGCAAGATCACCGAGAACACAATCAACGAGACCACGAAGAGGACGATTCCGGTGGCCACATCGATCAAGATCTGGAGCGCGACCATTTCGGCGAAGTATTGGGTGGCCAGCGCCTGGGCCGGGGTGTAGGCCAAAACGGTAACGATCGCCGCGCCGACCCAGCCGGCCACGGCCAGCGCTTCGGTAATGAAGCCGCGAAAGAACGCGAGAAGCCCGGAAACCAATATCAGAAGGACCACGACCACATCGGCAACCGTGAAGGGCAGACTTTCGAGGAATGCCACGGTCAAGCTGCTCCCGCGGTCGCGCCGCTTTCTATTTCAAACATGTCGACAACTTCGACCAAACGGTTCACTTCGGTCAATTTGATTTTGCCGCCGTGCGCGGTGCCCTTGGGGACAATGGCACTACTGAACCCTAGTTTCTCTGCTTCTTTCAAACGTGCGCTGGCTTGATTCACCGCCCGTACCTCGCCCGACAGACCGATCTCGCCGAATACCACTGACCCCGGCGGCAGGGGGACCTGGGAGACGCTCGATACCAAGGCGGCCGCGACAGCAAGGTCGGCTGCGGGCTCATTGACCCGCAAGCCACCGGCCACGTTGAGGTACACGTCTCGTCCCACCAGGCTGAGGCCGCATCGCGCCTCCAGCACGGCAAGGACCATGGCGAGACGGGCGGAGTCCCAGCCGACGACCGCGCGCCGCGGCGTGCCGAGCGCTGACGGCGCCACGAGTGCCTCGATCTCGACCAGCACCGGGCGCGTGCCCTCGACACCGGCAAAAACGGCGGCACCGCTGATGTCGTCGTCGCGGCTCGACAGGAACAGGCTTGATGGATTGGCGACCTCACCGAGCCCACGGTCGCCCATCTCGAAAACACCGATCTCGTCTGTTGGACCGAAGCGGTTCTTAACAGCGCGGAGGATGCGAAAGTGGTGGCTCCGTTCACCCTCAAAATACAGAACAGTATCGACCATGTGCTCGAGCACGCGGGGGCCTGCGATTTGCCCGTCCTTGGTGACGTGACCAACGAGGAACAACACAACACCGCGTCGCTTCGCGGCTTTGATCAACTCCTGGGCGCAGGTTCGAACCTGAGACACCGTACCGGGCGCGGAATCGATGGTGTCGACGTACATGGTTTGGATCGAATCGATGACGATCACGGTGGGGGGCTTGGGTTCGTCAAAGACGGTCAATACATCGCGGACATTGGTGGCGGTGCCGAGCCGAACGGTGTCGCCGGTTAGGCCGAGGCGATTGGCGCGCATCCGGACCTGTTCTGCTGCTTCTTCGCCGGAGATATACACACAGCCCGACCCGGCGACGCTGCACGCAACCTGGAGAAGGAGTGTCGATTTGCCGATCCCCGGATCACCGCCAACCAAAATTGCCGAGCTCGGTACCAGCCCGCCGCCGGCGACACGGTCCAATTCCGCAATACCTGTGGGGATGCGAGCCCTAACGGGATCGTGTCCCTTTAGTTCAACGAGCTCTAGCGGTGTGCCCTTGGCCCGACCGACGCCACGCGGCGTGCTCTCCACCACTTCTTGGGTGATGGTGTTCCAGCCGCCGCAGGATTCGCAACGCCCGGACCATTTCCGGTAGCTCGCACCGCAATCCTGGCAGACGTACTGGGCGGCTGCTTTAGCCATCGACGTCGCCTTGGCGGCCGCCTCGCGTCACGGGCGCAGGACCTGCATCTCGATGGGGCCGTCGGCACGGCCGTTGATAAATTGGTCGACGAAGGGGTTGCCGCTGTTGTCCAGGTCAGACACCGGGCCATCCCAAATGATGCGGCCTTCGTGGATCATGGCGATCCGGTCCGCGATCTTGCGGGCGCTGGCGATGTCATGGGTGATGGAAAGCGCGGTCGCGCCAAGGTCCTTCACGCTGCTCTTGATCAAATCGTTGATGACGTCCGCCATGATAGGGTCAAGCCCCGTGGTGGGTTCGTCGAAGAAGATGATCTCCGGGTCGGTGGCAATGGCGCGGGCAAGACCGACCCGCTTTTGCATGCCGCCCGATAACTCGGCGGGCCGCAGTTCGGCCACCTCGGGCGTGAGCCCAACCTGTGCGAGCTTTTGGAATGCGATCTTTTTCGCTTGGTCGCGCGCCATGCCCTTGCCTTGGATCAACCCGAAGGCGACGTTTTGCCAGACCCGCATGCTGTCGAATAAGGCGGCACTCTGAAAAAGCATGCCGAACTTGTGCAAAAGCCGGTCCCGGTCGGCTGACCGGGCGCGAACCGTTTCCTCACCGTCAATTCGAATACTGCCGCTGTCAGGGGTCAGGAGCCCCAGAACGCACTTCAGCATGACGGATTTGCCCGTACCGGATCCGCCGATAATGACGACGGATTCTCCACGGCCAACATCGAGATCGACCCCGCTCAACACGTGCTTGGGGCCGAAGCTCTTGTGCACGCCGCGTAGGCTGATTTTGGGTTGGTCCGTCATGGGTCAATTCGAGAAAAACAGCCGGGTCAGGATCAGATTGGTGGTCAAGATCAGGATCGACGCGGTGACTACGGCGTTCGTCGTTGCAGTCCCGACACCTTCCGCGCCGCCACGACTTTGGAAGCCGTGGTAGCACCCCATCAGCGTCACGACGAAACCGAATGCACCGGCCTTTACCAGCCCGGAAATGATGTCGATGTTTTCAAGGAAATCGACGGTGTTCTTGACGTAGGTGGCGGCATTGAAGTTGAGCAAGTTCACGCTGATGACGAAGCCACCGAAGATGCCGATGATGTCGCCGACGAGAACCAGGAACGGCACCATGAGCGTGCCGGCGATGAGGCGGGGGGCGATCAGGTATTTGAAGGGGTTGGTTGACAGCGTGGTCAGCGCATCGATCTGCTCTGTGACCCTCATGGTCCCGATTTCGGCCGCCATGGCTGCGCCAACACGACCGGCAACCATGAGCCCGCCAAGAACCGGTGCCAGTTCGCGCGCCATGCCGATCGCTACGACCTGCGCCACCGCGCCCTCCGCGTTGAAGCGCGCGGTGCCCTCGAAGATTTGCAGCGCCAACGCCATCCCTGTGAACAGGGTGGTTAAGCCGACGACCGGCAACGAGAAATAGCCGATGCTGATCATCTGCTGGAGCGTAATCAACGGGAAATAGGGTGGCCGAAACACTTGCGAAATCGACCGTCCGGCGAAAATCGCCAGGCGCCCAGATGCCGCCAAAAAACCCAAAAAGAGACGGCCGATATGGGCCAAAAGGTTGAGCAGGATCATGCGTCAGCCGGGCCGCGTGGTCGCGGGTCGACCGCGCCCTTGTAAACACGGTGGTAGCGTTTCCCGAGGTGGGTCAGGATTTCGTAGGAAATGGTGCCGGCGGCGTCTGCGAGATCGTCAATGTCGATGCCGTCGCCTAACAGGGTGACGTCGGTGCCGACGGCGCAACGGTCGGCGGGCACGGCGCTGACATCCAGGGTGATCAGATCCATCGACACTCGTCCCACCACTGGTACCTGTATACCGTTCACAACGGCAAAACCGGCATTGCTCAACCCACGCGGATACCCGTCCGCATACCCGACTGGAACCGTGGCGATACGCGTCGGCTCCGTTGCACGATGCGTCGCACCATATCCAACGGTCTGAGGCAAGTCAATTTGCCGAACCTGTGCAATATTTG
>CALJDF010000283.1 GCA_938023835.1 uncultured Alphaproteobacteria bacterium | reverse complement strand
TCTTCTGCGGCCCGGTTTCAAATTCCTCGAGCTCTTCGGCGTAGAGGCGGGCCGCTGCAGCATCGCGCCGGGCAAAATGGTAGGCCGACCCAAGAGAGGCCAACAACAGGAAGACCATGACCGCGCCCTCCCACCATCCGATAACCTGGTTCCAACTTAGGATGGCCACGAGGACGCTGGCGGCGAACAACAACGCAAGGTCGCGCCCGGCCGATTTACCACTGGTGCCAAGCGGCGCGATGATCGCGGGCAACCCAAGAACCAAGAGGATGTTGGCAAGGTTGCTGCCGACGATGTTGCCGATGGCCAGCTCCGGCACCCCGCGCAGCGCGGCGCCGACGCTGACGATCAGTTCGGGCGAGGATGTCCCGAAGGCAACGACGGTGAGCGCAATGACCAACGTAGAAATGCCGAGGCGGTGCGCCAGGGCGACGGAGCCGCGTACCAGAAAGTCGCCGCCAAAAAAGAGCAGGAGAAGGCCACCCGCGACGAGCAAAAAGTCCATAGGTTCGGGCGTCCGCTTGATACGCGCGCCACCAGGGCGCATGGGCGAGGGCCGCCCAGGCGAAAGTACGACCGTGCAGCCCCTCAATCTGGGGGCATTAGGGCCACGGTTTCAAGGACTCCGGCACCTCCGGCGGAAAAAATTTGTCGGATGGCCTGTCCGTCTACCCGGGGACTGGACGGTTTGTAAGCACGGTGATCAATCGTGGACCTGTCGCGAGGCCGACCAGCATCGCGACCACAAAGACGATCGATTCCGTGTTGCCGTAGACCAGTGCCGAAAGCGCCGGTCCTGGGCATAGCCCCACCAATCCCCAACCAACGCCGAACACCGCCGCGCCACCGATCAACTTGCCGTCGAGGTCGCGTCGTGTCGGGAGATCGAAGCGGGGAGCAAGGAGGGGCTTCGGCTGTCTCAGGATAACTCGAAATGCAAAAAAGCTGACCACCACGGCGCCGCCCATTACCAGAATGAGGCTCGGGTCCCAGTCGCCGGCGATATCGAGGAAGGCTTTGACCTTGAGGGGGTTGACCATCTCGGAGATCGCGAGGCCCAACCCAAAGACGGCGCCCGCGCCCAGCGCAGCAATATTGCGGATCATGATCAGACTCCGATCAGATGACGAGAGATGAAGACCGTAAGGCCACCGACGATTACGAACGTTATGGTGGCGACGATCGAGCGCGGCGATAAGCGCGCGAGCCCGCAGACGCCGTGGCCTGACGTGCATCCCGCGCCGATTCGGGTGCCGATCCCGGTCAGCAAACCGCCGATCACGAGAATCGGCCAGCCGACATCGAAAGCGACCACCGGGCCGCCCGTCACGGCGAGCCATCCGCCGGCGCCGCCGAACAACCCGATGATGAACAGGACGCGCCAGGTTGCATCGTCTCGCGCTGGCGGGACAAGGCCGGCAATGATCCCGCTGATGCCAGCTAGGCGACCGTTCACGGCCAGAAGAATGGCGGCGGAAAGGCCAATAAGCCCACCACCGATGAGTGCCGAAACCGGCGTGAAGTTTTCCAAGACATTTCCCCGCTTGAGTCGCGCGTCGCCATGCAAATGGGCGTGCCGTCCAAAATACAATCGCACAAGGTGGAAATAATTAAATTACAAATATTTGTTGTTTAATTGGATTGCCGATATAAGCACCCGTCCATCTCTTCAGCTGCTGAGGCACCATGCTCGAAAAACCTGCCGAGACTGCCGTTCCCCTTCACGACCTGCTCGCTCGTCGCTGGAGCCCGCGGGCATTAGTCGATCGGGCGGTGGAGCCGGAGAAATTGCTCGCCCTTCTGGAGGCTGGGCGCTGGGCGGCGTCGAGCAACAATGGGCAGCCCTGGGCTTTCATTGTTGCGGACAAGAGCGATCAAGCCGCCTACGACGCGATGCTGTCTTGTTTGATGGACGGGAATCAGAGCTGGGCGTTTCTTGCGCCTGTACTCATGCTGACGTTCGTCGAACCGATTTGGCGGGGGCAGGATCGAGCAAACGTTAAGGCGATGCACGATGTTGGGATGGCCACCGCCATGATGTCGATCCAGGCCGAAGCACTCGGCTTACGTACCCACCATATGGGCGGCATTCACCGCGACAAGATTCGAGAAACCTACGCGGTGCCGCCGACATTTGAGCCCGTGAGCGCCATCGCCATCGGATACCAGGGAGATGAAGCGCTTCTCCCGGAAGAAAAAGATCGCGCACGCGAGGCCAACCCAAGGACGCGCAAGCCGCTCGAAGAAATTGTCTTTGCTGGGAAGTTCGGGACGCCCGCAACGCGGACTTAGGGTTGACCCTGGTTGGGCGCATCGAGGAGGTACTCGACAACGCGACCCACCTCGCGAAAGCCAATCCTGCGATAGATGCCTTGGCCCATAGTAGAGGCCTGGAGAACCCCGGTTGCGAGTCCGCGTTTTCGACCTTCGCGCATCACGTGGCGGGTCAACGCGGTGCCGACGCCACGCCGCCTTGCTTTCTCGCGAGTGGCGAGGTTCTGAAGGGTCGCGACACCGCATTCGGTGAGGAGCGTGGCCATGCCGACGGCCTCACCGTCGATGCGGGCGAGGTACATTTCTTGCGATCGCGCGGGGTCGAGGCCAATCGCCCGGTGTAACGCGAAGACTGGTTCTTCTGCGAAGTCGGGGAAACCAAACCCTTCGACCCCGACGGACGTCCATTCGCGCAAGCCTGCGTCGTCTCGAACCGTTTCTATCTGGATATGGGGCGGCGCTTCTTCGTCGATCTCGAAGACGCCGAGGTCCAGCGACATGGCAAGCGCGTCGTCGGCAAATGTAAAACCGCCTTCTTCGAGGCGAAGGCCGAGGTTGTCGGGCGTGCTGTCGGGGCCAATGCGCCAGATGACAGGCATGCCACGATGCTGCGCCTGGGTAAAGATGGTTGATATGCGGCGCCGTGTTTCGCGCCGCGAAAACCGTGCGCCGTACACCTGGTTGAAGAAGACATGCGGGATCGGCGCTTCCGTCCATGTGAGGTCCGGTTCGGTGTGGACCGTGATCCCGGGCCACGCCCGCCAGGAGCGGAAGTGCGCCCAACAGGCTTCGCACACGATCTTGGCGAGGTCGGCGGCGTCGGTCGTCGGCGGCACGACCAAAGGGTCTGTGCCCGTCATCGGCGCCTAAATCCAGGTTGTCTTGTTGGTCTTGCCGCGCCGCACGCGGGTACCCGGACGGCCACCGGAGGATCGCGCCCCACTCTTGAGCGCGCGCTGACGCTCCCGAACATCCTTGGCGGATTCTCCCGGTAAACCCAGTTCGGCGCTTTCAAGCCGACTGATCTCGTCGCGCAACCGTGCGGCGTCTTCAAACTCGAGGTTCGATGCGTATTCCAGCATTTTCTTCTCGAGGTCTTCGACATGGGCGCGCAGATTATGGCCGACCAAATGATCGAACCCGTCGCTTTCTTCGGACAGGCCAGGCGTCAGGTAGTCCTTCTCGTACACGCTTTGCAGCACGTCCGAGATGTTCTTGTTCACGCTTTCCGGCGTGATGCCATGTTCCTCGTTGTAGGCGCGCTGCTTGTTGCGGCGTCGCTCGGTCTCTTTGAGGGCATAGTCCAGGCTGTCGGTCATTTTGTCGGCGTAGAGAATGACACGCCCTTCAACGTTACGGGCGGCCCGGCCGATGGTCTGGACCAGTGAGGTCCGCGAGCGGAGAAACCCTTCCTTGTCGGCATCGAGGATCGCGACAAGCGCGCACTCCGGGATATCGAGGCCCTCGCGCAAAAGGTTGATGCCGACCAGGATATCAAACGCGCCCAACCTGAGGTCGCGCAATATCTCGATCCGTTCCAGGGTGTCGATGTCGGAGTGCAAGTAGCGCACCTTCAAGCCGGCTTCATGCATGAATTCGGTCAGGTCTTCGGCCATTCGCTTGGTCAAGGTCGTTACCAACACGCGAAAGCCTTTTTTGACGGTTTCGCGGCACTCATGCAGCAGGTCGTCGACTTGGTTCTCCACCGGTCGAACCAAGCATACCGGGTCGATCAAGCCGGTCGGGCGGATGAGCTGGTCGACCATGACCCCTTCCGCACGTTCCATTTCAAACTTGCCCGGTGTCGCGGACACGTAGACGGTCTGCGGCCGCATGGTGTCGAATTCTTCGAACTTGAGCGGGCGGTTGTCGACACAACTCGGCAGTCGAAAGCCAAATTCGTGCAGCGTTGATTTGCGCCGAAAGTCACCTTTGAACATCCCCCCGACCTGCGGCACTGACACATGTGATTCATCGACGATCAGCAAAGCGTTGTCGGGGAGGTATTCAAACAAGGTCGGCGGTGGTTCGCCCGGTTTACGCCCGGTGAGGTAGCGCGAGTAGTTCTCAATGCCGGCGCAGCTCCCGGTCGCTTCCCTCATCTCGATGTCGAACTGCGTGCGCTGTTCCAGACGCTGCGCTTCCAGCAGTTTGTTGGCGGCACGAAATTCGTTCAGCCTGATCACTAGGTCGCGTTTGATCTGTTTGATCGCCTGGGCAATCGTTGGTCGCGGCGTTACGTAGTGCGAGTTCGCATAGACACGGACCGCTTCGAGTTTCTCGGTCTTCTCGCCGGTCAGCGGATCGAATTCGACGATCGACTCGATTTCATCGCCGAACAGCGAGAGCCGCCACGCGCGGTCTTCGTAATGCGCAGGGAACAGTTCGACGGTATCACCGCGCACGCGGAAGGTGCCGCGGACAAATGCTTGGTCGTTGCGCTTGTACTGCAACTCGACAAGTCCCTTGAGCAAGTCCTTCAGTGGAAAGGTCTGTCCGGTGGACAGGGGAATCGTCATATCGAGATATGTTTCGGGCGAGCCCATGCCGTAGATGCACGAGACGCTGGCCACGATGATGACATCGTCGCGCTCGAACAAAGACCGCGTCGCGCCATGCCGCATCCGATCGATCTGCTCGTTGATCGACGAGTCCTTCTCGATATAGGTATCGGTGCGGGGGACGTAGGCCTCGGGCTGGTAATAGTCGTAGTAGGACACGAAGTACTCAACCGCGTTGTTCGGGAACAAATCGCGCATTTCGCCGTAAAGCTGGGCAGCCAGCGTCTTGTTCGGTGCCAAGATGAGGGCGGGTCGCTGGCTCCTGGCGATGACGTGCGCCATCGTAAAGGTCTTCCCCGATCCGGTAACACCCAGCAGGACTTGATCCTGGTCGCCCTCGGCGATCCCCGCGAGCAGCGTCTCGATGGCTTGTGGTTGGTCGCCGGCGGGCTCGAAATCAGACGCCAAGTCGAACGGAATCCCGCCCTCGCCCTTTTCGAAGGGGAGGGGGTAGGGCGCGAGGCCCACCGCCGGATCGTGATCGACTGCCATGGCTCTTTTATATGTCGCGCGGGGTCGCCGTTGCTAGGGTTGGCCCGCGGCCTCCTGACAGCATGGTGTCAGCAATCAACGCTTTTTGCGGCGAATCAACGTCTTGTCTGGGACGTTTCTGTCAGGATGCCACCCTTTGGCGGACGATGGCGGCAAAGCCTTTACCCTTGTTGATGCCTATGCGCCGGCAGAGGTGGCGCGGCGCGTTGAGAGCGCCGGGGTCGCTAAGGCGGGCCTCGGGATCGTGCCGACATTGGCGCTCGGAACCTTGGCGGGCGCATTCGTTGCCTTCGGATCATTGTTCTTCCTGGTCGCCATCACCGAATCCGGCCTTGGGTACGGGGTCGAGCGTTTGGTTGGCGGGGTTTGCTTTTCGCTCGGACTGATTTTGGTTGTCGTGGCCGGTGCCGAGCTTTTTACCGGCAACAATCTCATCGTGATCGCCTGGGCCGATGGAAAAATCTCCTCGGCGCGTTTGTTGCGCAATTGGGGTTTGGTGTATGTCGCCAATTTCGCAGGCGCCGTGGCGATCGCTGTCATGGTCGTTCTTTCAGGCATGATGGATGCCGCCGGCGGCGCCGTTGCCGACACCGCGACGCGCGTGGCCGCCGCGAAAACCGCCCTGCCGTTCTCAGAAGCGTTTTTCCGCGGCGTACTGTGCAATGCGCTGGTATGCCTTGCTGTGTGGCTGGCCATGGCGGCGCATGCGGTCTCGGGCAAGATCTTGGCCATTCTTCTTCCCATCACCGCTTTTGTAGCGATGGGGTTCGAGCACTCGGTCGCCAGCATGTTTCTGATCCCTCTCGGGATGTTCGCCGCGGCCGACCCGGTCGCTGCCGGTCTGACTGTCGATAGCTTTGTGGGCAATCTCATCCCGGTCACGCTGGGCAATATTGTCGGCGGCAGCGTCTTTGTCGCTCTGGTCTATTACGTCGTTTACGTCCGCGGTGCCCGGACGCAAGATGGCGCCTGACTGCCGGTTGCACGGCTACTGTCGGGGGCGTAATTTGCCGCCGATTGCCACCGCCCCGTTCGAGGAAGGATCTCCAAGATGGGCTTCATTGCCGACTCGCTAGGCCGCATCAAACCATCTCCCACCATCGCCATCAGCGACTTGGCCCGGTCGCTCAAGGCCGAGGGGCGCGATGTCATCGGATTATCCGCCGGTGAGCCCGATTTCGACACGCCCGATCATGTCAAAGCGGCGGCGAAAGCGGCGATCGACGCAGGGGACACCAAATACACCACGGTCGATGGCACCGCGGCCCTCAAGCAGGCGATTGTCGGCAAGTTCAAGCGCGATAACGATCTGACCTACGATCCGGCGTCCGAGATTACGGTCGGCACGGGCGGCAAGCAGGTTCTGTTCAATGCGCTTATGGCGACGGTCAACCCCGGTGACGAGGTGATCATTCCGGCGCCTTATTGGGTGAGCTACCCGGACATCGTTCTGTTGGCAGGCGGTCAGCCCGTGGTCGTGAAGGCGCCGGCGTCGAATGGCTTCCGGTTGCAGCCCGAGGATCTCGAAAAGGCCATCACGCCCAAAACGAAATGGTTCATCCTCAACTCGCCGAGCAACCCGTCCGGTGCGGCCTATAGCGCCGACGAACTGAAGGCGCTAGGCGAGGTCCTCGAACACCATCCCAACGTCTGGGTCCTAAGCGACGATATATACGAACATCTCGTCTACGACGGCTTTAAGTTCACCACGATTGCGCAGGCCTGTCCTCAGCTGCGCGACCGCGTCCTGACGTTGAACGGGGTTTCCAAGGCCTATGCGATGACCGGGTGGCGCATTGGCTTCGCGGGTGGCCCCACGCAGCTGATAAAGGCGATGGCGAAGCTCCAGTCGCAAAGCACGACGAACCCGTCGTCGATCAGCCAGGCGGCGGCCGTCGAGGCGCTGAACGGGCCGAGCGGCTTCCTCAAGGATTGGGTGAAGACCTTCGCCGAGCGCCGCGATCTCGTGGTTGGCATGTTGAACCAGGCCACAGGCCTCATCTGCCCCAACCCCGTCGGTGCCTTCTACGTCTACCCGTCGTGCGAGGCGCTGATCGGCAAGTCGACCCCAGAGGGTGAGAAAATCGAAAGCGATGAGGATTTCGGGAAGG
>CALJDF010000282.1 GCA_938023835.1 uncultured Alphaproteobacteria bacterium | reverse complement strand
CGCCAAGCAAATTGCCTACCGCAAGCAATGCAGGTCTTTGTTGGGATATCTGACTTTTTACGCATGAAGTTTAGCAGGAAAGCCCAAAGGAGTAGTGTCGGTGTCGAAGCGCATCTACCCCTTGCACTAGTTTGAACTAGTACTCTGTAGCTTTATGAAAATCAAAAATAGGCCCCCAAATTGACTCACTGAGTCGTTTTTTTCGTTCTCGGGTGCGATGGGGCCTTTCTGTCGCGCAAAGCATCCTCTATATCGGTCGCGGCCTGTCGTATCCGATCGCCCTCGAAGGCGCCCTAAAGCTGAAGGAAATCTCCTACATCCACGCCGAAGGATTTGCGGCGGGAGAACTCAAGCATGGCCCGATCGCCCTGATTGACGAAAACATCCCGGTGGTTGTCTTGGCGCCGAGCGACGATCTCTTCGACAAGACGATGTCGAACCTCAAAGAGGTCGCGGCGCGGGGTGGGCGTGTCGTTCTCATCACCGACGAAGCGGGCCAAGAAAAGGCCGGCGAGACGCCGTGGGAGACGATCGTGATGCCCGACGTCGATCCCTTCGTGACGCCAATTCTGTACGCCATTCCGGTTCAACTCCTGGCCTATCACGTCGCCGTCCTCAAGGGCACGGATGTCGACCAACCGCGCAATCTCGCCAAGTCCGTGACGGTCGAGTAAACCGCTCACTTCGCTGTGGGGATGGCTGAGGGGCGGACTGAGCCTGATATAGTTCCGCGCAGCTGAACTCATTCCATCAGAAGGATAGCTCGCGTGAAACTCGCCGATTCCAAGCTTTTTCGTCAGCAAGCCTACGTCGCAGGACAGTGGTCAGACGCAGACGGTGGTGGAACCATCGCCGTCAACAATCCCGCAACCGACGGGGTGCTCGGGACCGTTCCCAAAATGGGCAGCGCTGAAACCCGCCGGGCCATCGATGCCGCCTCAGCTGCTTATCCCGCCTGGCGGGCCAAGACCGGCAAGGAGCGTGCGGCCATTTTGCGGCGTTGGTTCGAATTGATGATGGAGAATCAGGACGACCTGGGTGTCTTGATGACCGCAGAACAAGGCAAGCCTCTGTCGGAGGCAAAGGGAGAGATCGCTTATGCCGCGTCCTTTATCGAATGGTTCGGTGAGGAGGCTAAGCGAATCTATGGCGACACCATCCCGAGCCATGCGGCCGACAAACGCATCCTGGTTTTGAAAGAACCCATTGGCGTGACGGCGGCGATTACGCCGTGGAACTTCCCCGCCGCGATGATCACGCGCAAAGCAGGCGCCGCCCTGGCCGCCGGCTGCCCAATGGTGATCAAACCGGCGTCGCAAACGCCGTTTTCCGCCCTTGCGTTGGCCGAGTTGGGCGAACGCGCCGGCATTCCTGCCGGCGTGCTAAGCGTCATCACAGGTTCTGCCACGGAGATTGGCGGCGAGATGACCGGGAACCCGGTGGTGCGCAAACTGTCTTTCACCGGATCGACCGAGATCGGCAAGAAACTCATGACCCAATGCGCCGGGACCATGAAGAAGCTCTCTCTCGAGCTTGGCGGCAACGCGCCCTTCATCGTGTTTGATGATGCCGATCTTGAGGCGGCGGTAGAGGGCGCCATGGCGTCGAAATACCGCAACACCGGGCAGACCTGCGTGTGCGCGAACCGCATTCTTGTGCAAGACGGTGTTTACGACCAATTCGCCGAAATGCTGGGTGAGGCGGTAGCCAAGCTCCGTGTCGGCAACGGCCTTGAAGGTGAAACGGAGCAGGGACCGCTCATCGACATGGCCGCGGTCGAAAAGGTCGAGGAACACGTTGCAGATGCGTTGGGCAAGGGTGCGCGGCTCGTCATGGGCGGCGCGCGCCACGCGCTCGGCGGCACGTTTTACGAACCGACGGTGCTGGCGGATGTCACCCCTGCGATGCTGGTTTCCAAAGAGGAAACCTTTGGTCCCCTCGCACCGCTCTATCGCTTCAAGACGGATGATGAAGCGTTGGCGATGGCGAACGATACCGAGTTCGGGTTGGCTTCTTACTTTTACAGCCGCGACATCGGTCGTATCTGGCGCATTTCTGAAGGGCTCGAATACGGCATTGTCGGAATTAACACCGGCCTGATCTCGACCGAAGTGGCGCCGTTCGGCGGCATCAAGGAATCCGGCCTTGGGCGCGAGGGGTCAAAGTACGGAATCGAAGACTACCTTGAGATTAAGTACCTATGTGTCGGCGGTATTGATCGCTAGTCAGGAGAACAAGCATGGCTGAATTCGATTTTGATCTCTTTGTGATCGGTGCTGGTTCCGGAGGCGTTCGTGCGTCGCGCGTTGCGGCGAACCACGGCGCGCGGGTCGGTATTTGCGAAGACAGCCGTGTCGGTGGCACCTGCGTCATCCGGGGCTGCATTCCCAAGAAGTTCATGGTCTACGCCTCGCACTTCGCCGAGCATTTCGAGGACGCTGCAGATTTCGGTTGGCACCTCGGACCGCGAAGCTTCAGTTGGCCCAAGTTCAAAGCCGCCAAAGACAAAGAGATCGATCGCCTCAATCAAATCTACCACCGTCTTTTGGATGGCGCTGGCGTGTCCCTGGTCAAGGGTCGCGGCACCATGGTGGACGCTCATACCGTTGACGTGGATGGGCGCAAGGTCACCGCGGACAAGATCCTCATTGCGACGGGCGGTTGGCCGTTCAAACCGAAAATCGGCGGGATCGATCACGCCATTACATCGAACGAGTTTTTTGAGCTGGAAGAGCAACCTCGTCGGGTGATCGTCGTTGGCGGCGGGTTCATCGCGGTCGAGTTCGCCGGCATTCTCAATGGCCTGGGTTCCGAAGTCATACAGATCTATCGTGGCGAGCAGATCTTGCGCGGTTTCGACAGCGATGTGCGCGCGACGCTCGCGCAGGAGATGCGCAAGAAAGGCGTCGATATCCAGGTCGAGTCGAACATCCAGCACATCGAGAAGACCGCTTCAGGCCTCATCGTAACGTGCGAAGACGGCGCCATTCTTGAAACCGATTGCGTTTTGTACGCGACAGGTCGCGCACCTAAGACAGCAGGCCTCAACCTTGAGGCGGTTGGTGTTGAATTGAAGAAGAATGGTGCGGTCGTCGTCGACAAATACTCCCAGACGAGTGTCGAGAATATTTATGCCGTCGGCGACGTCACCGACCGAATCAACCTCACGCCTGTCGCGCTCAACGAGGGGCTGTACTTTGCCGATACCGTGTTCGGCGGGCGCGAGCGCGTGATGGACCACGAGAATGTCGCCACCGCAGTATTCAGCCAGCCCAGCGTGGCCACGGTGGGGCTCACGGAACAGGAGGCCAGAGAGAAAGTGGGTGCCGTTGATATCTACAAGTCGACGTTTCGCCCGTTGATCCACACGCTTTCCGGGCGAGATGAGAAGACAATGATGAAGATCATCGTGGATCGCGCGACCGACAAGGTTCTAGGCGTCCATATGGTCGGTCCCGAAGCAGCCGAGATCATCCAGGGCCTTGCGGTAGCGGTCAAAATGGGTGCCACCAAGGCGGATTTTGATGCCACCGTCGGCATTCACCCCACCGCTGCCGAAGAATTCGTCACGATGCGGGAAGCCTATGTGGACCCCGAGGCCGAGGCGGCCGAATAGCGGCAGACTTGGTTCCAGCACCCAATGGGGCGTATAAGCCCCAGATTGGTTCAGTGGGGCCCCGAGGACCTTCAGCAAGATGGCACAGGCTTGGTCGATAGACTCCTGGCGTGCGGCGCCGATTAAGCAGCAGCCCGAGTACCCTGACCCGGATGCGGTGCGTCAGGTAGAAAAGACACTGCAAACCTACCCCCCGCTCGTCTTCGCGGGCGAAGCACGGAGTTTGAAGGCCTCGCTTGCGGAGGTTGCGGCCGGAAATGCCTTCCTGCTTCAAGGGGGCGACTGTGCCGAAAGTTTTGCCGAGTTCCATCCTGACAACATCCGAGATGTCTTCCGTGTCTTGCTACAGATGGCAGTGGTACTCACGTTCGCCGGATCCCTGCCGGTCGTAAAGTTGGGGCGCATTGCCGGTCAGTTCGCCAAACCGCGCAGCGAGCCGACCGAGATCCAGAATGGGCGAGCGCTCCCGAGCTATCGCGGCGATATCGTCAACGGCATTGAGTTTACCGAGGCGGCACGCACACCCGACCCGGTGCGGTGGCTTCAGGCCTATGCGCAATCCGCGAGTACACTCAATCTAATTCGAGCTTTTTCCCACGGTGGGTACTCGGCACTGGAGCGCGTTCATGGGTGGAATCTTGGTTTTGTCGAGCACAGTCCCCAGGGCGAACGCTACCGCGCTCTCGCCACCCGAATCTCCGAAGCGTTGGGTTTCATGCAAGCGTGCGGCCTAAACGCCGAGACGGTCCCGGTGCTGAAAGAGACGGACTTCTTCACGTCGCACGAGGCGTTGCTGCTCGGCTATGAACAGGCCCTGACCCGCGTCGACTCGACCTCCGGCCTTTGGTACGACACCTCGGCGCATTTCCTCTGGATCGGCGACCGCACCCGCCAGCTTGATGGTGCCCACGTTGCATTCCTTCGCGGGGTCGGCAATCCGCTGGGCTTCAAGGCCGGACCGTCGCTTGAGCCTGACGACGCACTGCGTTTGATCGACCGCCTCAATCCAGAGAACGAGCCTGGCCGAATCACGATCATCAGCCGCATGGGCGCCGATTCAATTGGCGATCATTTGCCGCGTTTGTTGCGCAAGGTGACGGCCGAGGGGCGTCACGTCGTTTGGTCGTGTGATCCGATGCATGGCAACACCATCAAATCCTCAACCGGGTACAAGACGAGGCGGTTCGACAAAATCCTCTCCGAAGTTAGAGACTTCTTCGCGGTTCACGAGGCGGAAGGCACCTACGCTGGCGGCGTTCATTTCGAGATGACCGGTGGCGATGTGACCGAATGCTTGGGCGGCGCTCAAGAAATCAGCGAAGAAGACCTGTCGGACCGATATCACACCCATTGCGATCCGCGCATGAACGCATCACAGGCGCTCGAACTCGCTTTTCTAGTCG
>CALJDF010000281.1 GCA_938023835.1 uncultured Alphaproteobacteria bacterium | reverse complement strand
CCGCGTTCGGCGGCCATCCGCTGCGCTTTGTTCTGCGCGACCTGCGAGCCGTCTTGCGATGTCGTGGCAAAACCTTGCTCGGCCAGCCATACACCGTTGCGGCCTTCGCCGTCGCCCACCGATAACACGCGGGCTCCCGCCGGGAGGCGCCCGGCCTGGGCGGCAAGGAAAGGATTGGGGCGCATGCCGTACCGGTAGTCCGCGCCTTCGAAACGTTCATCCCAAAAAGTCAGGGTCATGCGTTGTCCGACAGATCTAATGCGAGGAGCGGTAGCATACGGCCCGGAATGCTGCCGGAGGGACACGATCCTGCACGAACCGCGCCCATGCGGCGGTAAAACCCTTCGGTGTGAGGATCGGCTTCGATCAACAGGCGCCTCGCGCGCGCCACAAGGTCGTCCCACAGCCGCCGTCCAACGCCGGATCCGATCGTAGCGGGGTCGACGTAAAGCAACTCAATGCACGCGTCGTCGGCGGCAACGGAGAGGCGGTGGAGGCCCTGAAGAACGCTGTCGCGTTCGGCAACGCGCACTTCACGGGCGGCGATCATTGCGGGGGTGACCGTTAGTTCGTCCCGGCAGGCCTCGAGAAATGCCTCGTCATACTCCCAATGTGCCTTCGAGCGCATCGCCAGCTGGCTCAGCGCCTCGGCTTCGTTGGCGACCGCGTCACGCAGGGCGATTGCTGTCACTCGGCTGCCTCTTTGACCCCGCCGAGCCAGGTTGCGAGATCGTCAAGCGCGCGGCGCGCATAGGCTGGTTTGCGTTCCTTCCGCTTCGTGCGCGTTTCCAACGGCGGGAACAAGCCGAAGTTCACATTCATCGGCTGAAACGTCTTGGCGTCGGCACCCCACGTGATGTGGTTGAGGAGAG
This sequence comes from uncultured Alphaproteobacteria bacterium, assembly GCA_938023835.1. Classification (GTDB taxonomy): domain Bacteria; phylum Pseudomonadota; class Alphaproteobacteria; order SHVP01; family SHVP01; genus CALJDF01. The sequence goes on along the minus strand of CALJDF010000281.1, from coordinate 13,405 downwards.
CGCCGAGCGCCGTCGTCGGTGGCGGCGGGTCGGCCGCGTCGTCGTTGCGCGCCGCCGCGGCAAAGCGACCGGCCAATAGGCCGACGGCCGCGCTTTCGATATAGCCCTCGACACCCGTGACCTGACCGGCAAAGCGCAGACGCGGCATCGCCTTCAGCCGCAAGCGTTCGTCGAGCAACCGCGGCGAATTCAAGAACGTGTTGCGGTGGATGCCGCCGAGCCGCACGAAGGTCGCGTTTTCCAATCCGGGGATGGTCGCGAACAGCGTTTTCTGCGCACCGTGCTTCAGCTTGGTCTGGAAGCCGACCATGTTGTAGAGCGTACCCAGCGCATTATCCTGGCGCAGCTGGACGACCGCGTAGGGTTTTTCATCGGGTTGATGCGGGTTGGTAAGCCCGACCGGTGTCATCGGGCCGTAGCGCAGGGTCTCAGGGCCGCGTTCCGCCATGACTTCGATCGGCAGGCACCCTTCGAAATAGGGCGTGTCTTTTTCCCATTCCTTGAAGTCGGTCTTCTCGCCCTCAATCAGCCCGGCGATGAAGGCCTCGTACTGGGTCTTGGTCATGGGGCAATTAAGGTAGTCCTTGCCGTCGCCGCCCGGCGCGGATTTGTCGTAGCGCGATTGGAACCAGGCGATGCTCATATCGACGCTATCTTTTGCGACGATCGGCGCGATGGCATCGAAAAAGGCCAGCGAGCCCTCGCCGGTGAGTTGGCCGACGGCCTCGCTGAGGGCGGGCGAGGTGAGGGGACCGGTTGCGACGATGACACTGTCCCAGTCGTCCGGTGGCAGGCCGGCGACTTCAGCCCGGTCGATCGTCACAAGAGGGTGATTTTCAAGCGCGTCCTGAACGGCTGCCGAGAAGCCATGACGATCAACGGCGAGGGCACTGCCGGCTGGGACGCGGTGGGCATCACCGGCCCGCATGATAAGCGAGCCGCAGCGCCGCATTTCTTCGTGTAGCAGCCCGACGGCGTTCTTTTGTGAGTCGTCCGAGCGAAATGAATTCGAACAGACGAGTTCGGCGAGCGAGTCGGTTTGATGCGCTTCGGTGCCGCGTATGGGCCGCATTTCGTGGATGACCACGGGCACGCCCGCCTGCGCGATTTGCCACGCGGCCTCGCTGCCGGCGAGGCCGCCGCCGATGACATGAATGGGAGGGGTGGTATTCATGGGATATCCTTACCGCATGCCGGGAGCGAGCAAAATAGGGCAACGAGAACCGGCATGGATGATGGATGTCTTTAACTAAGTCCGATACCGCGTAATGATTCTCGCCTCGACGTTCCTGGGCATCTTGCTCGTGATCTCAGCGATTGGCGCGGCGATGGTCGGCAACGCGGCATGGCCCGTCGACCTCTACCTCGTCGTCCTGCTTTGTTTGTGTGCCGTTCTCGCCGGATTGGTGGTTTGGATCTCCGTCGCTGCTTTGGCGCATTGGCGCGCGCCGGGCCAGACGCGCACATTTGATCAAGTGCTCAATGGACTATTCGACGATTTTCTTCTCGGGCGTTTCGTTTCAGACCAAGTCGCACAACCCGTGAACGGGCGACAGCTGCGTCGCGCGACGCTGCGGAGTCAAACGGCTGGCCGGCGCATGCTCATTGGCGCGATGGCTTCACTTGTCATTGCCGCGGTCCTCAGCGAACTCCTGCGAGGCGGCCCGAGTTGGATTGCGACAATACCTGTGATCTACGCGATCTTCCGGGTGAATCGCATGTGGCGTCGGCATCGGTCGGCATCCCTGTCGCCGGGTATCGATGCGACGCTGCGGGCGGTGACGGCGGTCGCGTTTGCGGCCGGGATTGCCGGGATGAATGCCATGGCGGGATCAGGCTTCGAGCGATGGAGGCTCATGATGTCGCCGGGCTGCGGGGTCGCCTTTGCCAACCTTTTGCTGCAGGCCGGGCCCGAACCGGCACTGGAAAGGATTGCGACCGTCTTCGACTAGTCGGATTGCCACGTGTGTTAGGCGGTGGCGGGAGAATGATCCGGCTGGAAGGGAATGACGTCTATTTGACTGCCCTGCGCCCTGACGACCGACCCTTCGGGAACCTCGGTACAGTTGTCGCCGGGCTTGTCAAGCGTTTCAGACAGGATCAGCACGGTGTCCTCGCCGTCAGCGAAGTGGATGTGGCCATCGCGCATATAGAGGTCGCCACCGGCACGGTAGTACATGTTGGGTGATTTTCGGTCGCTCGAAAAGCGCAGCGCCGTGACGGTTTTGCCGTCAGAAAAGGCGATCGCCGCTTGGAGCGGTTCGGTCACTTCTTGCGCCGCCATCAGATCCTCGATCAGCCCGGTGGTGCGTTCCAATGCCGCCTCGGGATCTTCCAAAAGGCCGTGCCCCAGGGCGAGCAAAAAGAATGCTTCGGTATCCGTCGTGCCTTGGCGTGCGTGATAAAGGTCGGTTGGAATCAGATGTTCGAGATCGCGGCGGATCTTGCCGTCGCCGCCGACGGCGCCGTTATGCATGAACATCGCGTGCCCATGAATAAACGGGTGGCAGTTGTTGCGGCTGGTCGACGTGCCGGTGGAAGCTCGAACATGGGCAAAAAACAGACTGGAGCGGATGTGTCGCGCCACGCTCTTAAGGTTGGTGTCATTCCAGGCCGGGACCGTGTCGCGAAACAAGCCAGGCTCAGGGTATTCGTCGTACCACCCCAGGCCGAAGCCGTCGCCGTTGGTTGGGACGACCGAACTGGATGCGGACAGAGACTGCCGAATCAGAGAATTCTCTGGCTCGAACAGGAGCATATTCAGCGAGAGGCGGGGCCCGGAATAGGCAAGCCAGCGACACATGGGCTTTCATCCTTCGTCGGATTCGGCGCGGAGCCGAGCCGGGCCGCGCGGGCTTGTCGATGCTCCGGCACAGGGGTCAAATAACGCCTTCGACCACGAAATACGGGACCAGGCAATTTGGACCGACCGCCGACCTACCCGCCAGACTGGAAGACCGTAACGCCAGACCGGCGGTGGTGGCTTGCGGCCACGCCAATCCTGGCGTTTGGTTTCGCCGTGGCCGACTTCGCGTTGGGGGTGGAGGGGCGGCTTGAGTTTATCCTCTTGGTCAGTGGCGTGCTTTTGTTGCCCTTCGGTGTCATGGCGGGTCTACGCCGGGGCTTCGCAACAGCGTCGGCCAATGCGACCGAGGCCTGGGTTTTCCGGGCCGGAGCGGTGGCGGCCGGGGGCGCCGGGTTGTGGTTCATGGCGTACGGCGCGGCCGTTTTGCCATGGTGGTTCGTGGTGGCGCCGGCCGCGTTCTTCCAATGGCTGTTCATCTGGCTCAAGGCCGGGCCAACGCCCACCGTGGAAGACGTTGCACGCGTCTTTGACTAACTCATGAGGGCTGCGCGGTTGCTCCGACGGGCCGCTCTGCCTAGCTTTGCACCATGAATGAGCCGCAAGAACCATCAACCTTGCCACCGCCACCGGTCGCGCCGCCGATCGCTGGCCCCTCCAGATTAGTGCGTCGGATGCGCTGGTGGGGGCTGGGGTTGTTCCTCCTCGGTCTCGTCGTGGCGGTCCTCTCGGGACAACTCAGCGAGGAGACCAGCGTCCGGTTGGTCGGCCCGGTTCTCGGGCTCATCGGCATGGCTCTCTATTCGCTCAGTACCCTCATCCGCGCGTTTCAGTGGCGGCGCGAATAGGTGCCCGACCCCTGCTTCGGGTTGCCTGCTGTCTGCAAGACGAGCGGAAGAACGGTGACCGACGACCGGCCTGACCGGGAATCCGCCGCAAATCGGAACTCATCGCGCGAAACGATGGTCGGTCGATTGTTTGTCGCGGCCCTGCCGCCCGTCGACCGGCGCCCCCTCAAGGTCTTGCCCAGTGGGCTCCTCGCATATGTTTGGCGGGTCAGTGCGACATAGCAGGTTCGACTGGTTTTCCTAACGCTCTTGGTATTCCCACTGTCAACGGTGCCGTTGGAACTGCAGCGTCGCATCGTCAACGCGGTGGTGGAAGCCGGTGATTTCGGATTGGTTCTGGCGCTAGGCGGTGCCTACCTCGTCTTCATCGTTGTGAATGGTAGCCTAAAGTGGGTTTGTGGGTACTATCTCGGGCTCGTTGCTGAGGGTGTGATCCGCCGACTGCGTTTTCGCATCTTGCGCACCTTGGATACCGACGGCGACTCCCAAGAAGGTGCCAAGGTCTCGATGATAGCGGCCGAAACGGAGAAGTTGGGCGGGTTCGTCGCGCAGTCCGTAGCGGACCCACTCCTGCAGATCGGCATATCCGCCTCGGTGTTCGGGTACATGTTGTTCGTTGAGCCGCTGGTTGCGATTGTGGCGTTCGCGTTCTTTGTGCCGTCGCTGCTCCTAACGCCCATGATGCAGCAAGTGATCAATCGATATTCGGCGCAACGCATCGAACGGGTGCGGGCGCTGTCCCGCGACATAACGCATGACGACTTCGATGGACTGGACGAAGACCAGCTAACCGCACATTACGATCCCTTTATCGAAGACATTCACCGCTATCGCGTGCGGATCGTTTTCATCAAGCACCTGCTCAAGGTGATCAACAACGCGCTTGGGCACCTGGGCCCTTTGAGTGTGCTTGTTATTGGAGGCTGGTTGGTCATTCGCGGCGAAACCGAGGTCGGGACTATCGTTGCTTTTGTTTCGGGGTACGAAAAACTCATGAACCCCGCCCGAGATCTACTGAAACTCTACCGCCAATATTCGCAAATGCGCGTGCAGTACCGGCTGATCCGGCGAGAAGTGAACGAGATGTAGGGCGCCGGGCGCTTGCGCCTGCTGGATTTCGCCCTAACTGTTTGTGCTGTAGCCGCCCATCGCTGAGGTCCTATGTCCAAAAACCCCATTCTTGATGTCAGTCCGCTGACCACGCCATGGCAAACCATGGACCCGTTTCTGTTCTGTATGCATCACGACGACGCCTATCCGTCCGGTGACGAGAATATGGGGCCGGTCACACCGCTCAGCGGTCGAATGATCGGACAAGACTTCAGCGGCAAGGACGGCTGGAGCATGTATCACGGGTCGACCGTGCCGGGTTTCCCGCAGCATCCCCATCGTGGGTTTGAGACCGTGACCGTCGTGCGGCGTGGGATCATCGACCATGCCGATTCGGTGGGTGCCAGTGCCCGTTTCGGGGAGGGCGACCTACAGTGGATGACAGCGGGGCGCGGGATCGTGCATTCGGAAATGTTCCCGCTGCGCCATCGCGACAAAGAGAACCCAACCGAGCTGTTTCAGATCTGGCTCAACCTGCCGGCAGCGCGCAAAATGGTGGAACCGCATTTCAAAATGATATGGGGCGATACGATTCCGCGCGAAACGTCGACGGACGCCGCCGGGCATGAAACCTTGATCGCCAGCTATGCCGGCGCATTGCCCAGCGGCGCGTCGCCCCCGGCGCCCCCGCCCGACTCGTGGGCGGCCGATCCTGCAAATGGGGTCACGATCTGGACGGTAAGAATGGCGGGCAACGCACGTTGGACCCTACCGGTGGGGATGGCGGGAGCAAGTCGTCGGCTCTATTTCTTTGATGGCGCTACGTTGAGGGTCGCGGGTGACCCGGTTTCGTCGGGGCACGCGGTTACGCTCGATCCGGGCGCGTCCGTGGCGCTGGAGAATGGCCCGCAGGAATCGGAACTGCTGCTGCTTCAAGGTCGCCCGATCAATGAACCGATCGCTCAGTACGGTCCCTTTGTCATGAATACCGAAGCTGAGATTCACCAAGCTTTTGCCGACTATCGTCGCGATCAGTTTGGTGGCTGGCAGTGGCCGAACGACGGCCCAACGCACCCGCGCGACGCAACCCGGTTTGCCCGCCATGCCGACGGCACACTTGAGACGCAAGACGCCTAGCGGGCGATAAATGGACTAGAGGGCTTAGGCCTTCTTGCGCTTTCGCTTGATCGCGGTTGCGCGGCCGGCCGCCGCGCGTGGGGGTCTCGACTTAGTGCCCGTCGCCTTTTTCTTCGGCGCAGACTTGGCGAGCTTCTTCTTTTTTGACGCCGGTTTTTTGGCAGCACTCTTTTTGCCGCCGGTGCGACCACCTTCTTGGTCGAGAAGATCCGTATCGGGAGGTCGGGCAGGCGGGTTGCGCTTGAAAACATCGGCGAGGTATTCGCCGGTGTAGCTGCCTTTGGTATCGGCGACGGTCTCCGGCGTGCCGACGGCGACGATGCGGCCGCCTTTGTCTCCGCCCTCCGGGCCGAGGTCGATGATCCAGTCGGCGGTCTTCACAACTTCAAGGTTATGCTCGATCACCAACACAGTGTTGCCTTGCTCAACGAGGGCATGCAGCACTTCCAGCAGTTTGCGTACGTCCTCGAAGTGCAGCCCGGTCGTGGGTTCGTCCAAGATGTAAAGGGTTTGCCCCGTCGCTCTGCGCGAGAGTTCTTTCGCAAGTTTGACCCGTTGGGCCTCGCCGCCCGACAGCGTGGTGGCTTGCTGGCCGACATGGATGTAGCCCAAGCCAACGCGCTGCAGGGTCACCATTTTTTCGCGAATGACCGGTACGGCGGAGAAGAAGTCGGCGGCCTCGTCGACCGTCATATCGAGGACATCGGCGATCGACTTTTCCTTGAACTTGATCTCGAGCGTTTCGCGGTTGTAGCGACGGCCGTGACAGACATCGCATTGCACGTAGACGTCGGGTAGGAAGTGCATCTCGATCTTGACGACGCCGTCGCCTTGGCACGCCTCGCACCGACCGCCCTTCACGTTGAACGAAAAGCGGCCGGGCTTATAGCCGCGCGCGCCGCTTTCGGGCAGCCCGGCAAACCAATCGCGAATGGGCGTGAACGCGCCGGTGTAGGTGGCCGGATTCGAACGCGGCGTGCGACCGATCGGCGATTGGTCGATGTCGACGATTTTGTCGAGGAATTCGATGCCGTGGATTTTGTCGTACTCGGCGGGCGAGGTGCGGGCGTTATTCAGGGCCCGCGCGATCGCGCGGGAAAGGGTCTCAATAATGAGGGTCGACTTGCCGCCGCCGGATACCCCGGTGACGCAGACAAAAGCGCCAAGTGGAATATCAATGTCGACGTTTTGCAGGTTGTTGCCGCGGGCGCCGCGAACCTTGATCTGCTGTCCGGGCTTGCCGGCGCGCCTGGCTGCCGGGATGGGAACCGCACGCTTCCCCGTCAGGTAAAGGCCGGTCAGGCTGTCGGGGTTGCGCATGACCCTATCGGGCGTGCCTTCGGCAACGATGTGTCCGCCATGAACGCCGGCGCCGGGGCCCAAGTCGATGACATGGTCGGCGGCGCGGATCGCCTCTTCGTCGTGCTCCACCACGATCACGGTGTTGCCGAGGTCGCGGAGGTTCACCAGCGTGTCCAGCAGTCGCCGGTTGTCGCGTTGGTGCAGGCCAATCGAGGGTTCGTCCAATACATAAAGCACACCGGTGAGCCCGGAACCGATTTGCGACGCAAGCCGAATGCGCTGGCTTTCGCCACCCGACAAGGTGCCGGAGTTGCGGCTCAACGTGAGGTATTCGAGCCCGACGTTGACCAGGAATCCCAGCCGTTCGTTGATCTCGCGCAGGATTCGTTCCGCGATCTCGTTTTGTTTGTCGGTGAGCTGGTGCGACAGTGTCCTGAACCAGTCGTCGGCTTGCGCAATCGACATCTGGCTAATCTCGGCAATATGCATGCCGCCGATCTTGACGGCCAACGCTTCGGGTTTGAGCCGCCAGCCATCACACGCATCGCACCGCGTTTCGTTTTGAAAGCGCGCCATGTCGTCGCGAATCCAGCTTGAGTCGGTCTCGCGCCACCGCCGATCGAGATTGGGGATAACGCCCTCGAATGGTTTGGTGGTCTGATAGTTTCGCGTACCGTCGTCGTAGGACATCTTGATGGTGTCTTCACCGGATCCGAACAGGATGACCTCGCGGGCGTGTTCCAGGATGTCCTCCCACGCATCGTTGAAGGAGAACTTGTAGTGCCGCGCAATCGACTGCAGCGTTTGGGCGTAATAGGGCGAGGGCGTCGACGACCGCGACCACGGCGCGATGGCGCCGTCTTTCAAGGATTTGGTGGCATCCGGGACCACAAGGTCGGGGTCGAAGAAGATTTCCGTGCCTAGCCCGTCGCAGGATGGGCAGGCGCCGAACGGGTTGTTGAACGAAAATAGCCGGGGTTCTATCTCCTCGATTGTGAAACCGGAAACCGGACAGGCGAACTTCGATGAGAAGATCGTTTGCTCACCGGTATCGGCGTTTTCGGCAATGGCCAGCCCATCGGCCTCGCGCAAGCAAGTCTCGATCGAATCGGCGAGACGGTTGCCGAGTTCCGGGTTGACCACGATGCGATCGACGACGACCTCGATGTCGTGTTTGAGTTTCTTGTTGAGCGCCGGCACCTCGTCGATTTCGTAGACCTCGCCGTCGACCTTTACGCGCGTGAAGCCGCGCTTCATCAGATCGGCGAACTCTTTGCGGTACTCGCCCTTGCGGCCGCGCACGATTGGGGCCAACAGGAAAAGCCGCGTGCCTTCCGGCATTGCGGCAATCCGGTCGCACATTTGGCTGACGGTTTGGCTCGCGATCGGCAGCCCCGTGGCGGGCGAATAGGGGATGCCGATCCGCGCAAACAGCAACCGCATGTAATCGTAGATCTCGGTAACCGTGCCGACGGTCGAGCGCGGATTGCGCGAGGTCGTCTTCTGCTCGATGGAAATAGCCGGCGACAGGCCCTCGATGTGCTCGACATTGGGCTTTTGCATCAGCTCCAAGAACTGCCGGGCGTAGGCAGACAGGCTCTCGACGTAGCGCCGCTGTCCCTCGGCATAAATCGTGTCGAACGCCAACGAGGATTTCCCCGAGCCCGACAGCCCGGTCATCACCACCAAACGATCGCGCGGAATATCGACATCCACGCCTTTGAGATTGTGCTCCCGCGCGCCGCGGATCGAGATCGTCTTCAACGGATCGGGAAAATCGCGTTTTCGGCTTTTTTTGGCGGTTTTCTTGGCGACCACAAGCACTCACGAGGGAAAAGGGGAACTGACCAATATATGCCAACTTCGCGCTCGCGTGGGTAAATGAAGTGACCCCCGCGTGTGACTTTTCTGTGGATAAGGTGCTGGCGGAATGCGAGCAGGACCGGAAGACCGTCTCCGTCACTTCGCACCACCCCGCGCGCGTGCTAAGGCCTAGCGATGCTTGGTGACATCGACTATTGGCTGGTCTCGACCTTTGTGTTGCCCGTCCTGCTCGGCATCACGCTGCATGAGGCGGCGCACGGCTGGGTGGCGTGGAAATTGGGTGACAATACGGCCTATGAAAGAGGCCGCGTGTCGTTCAACCCCTTCCGGCACATCGATCTTTTCGGCACGGTGATTTTGCCGGCACTGCTGGTGCTGGGCCGCGCGCCGTTCATTTTCGGGTGGGCTAAGCCGGTACCGGTCTATTTCAAAAACCTACGGCATCCCCGTCGCGACATGGTGGTGGTGGCGGCGGCGGGGCCGTTTGCCAATCTTGTGATTGCCGTTGGGGCGGGCATTTTGCTCCACCTCACCGCGTTTTTCCCGACCGCGCCGGAAGCCTGGCTCGAACGAACCCTGCAGAACGCGATCTTCGTCAACATCCTGCTTGCCGTATTCAACATGCTGCCGATTCCACCATTGGACGGGGGCCGGGTCGCGGTCGGCCTACTCCCCAAGCCCTTGGCCCGCCCGCTGGCCCGGTTGGAGCGCTACGGTTTCTTCATTTTGTTGGGTGTGATGCTGGGGCTTCCGGCCCTTTTTGAGGCCTGGGGCGGCCATTTCAGCCTGTTTCAAACTATTATTTTGCCCGTCACCGGCACACTATATAATGTGGTCCTCATCGCAACCGGACATATATAGGCTGCCATTGCACCCCTCTGACGCATTCGACAAGGGCCTCGACGAGGTCGCCTCGCGGGCTGAAGAAGCCCAGCCGCTGGTCGTTGACCTCGACGGCTACGAGGGGCCGCTCGACGTCCTGCTGGTCCTCGCGCGGGGGCAAAAACTCGATCTCGCGAAAATCTCGATCCTGCAGCTGGCCGAGCAATACCTGGCCTTCATTGATCAGATTCGCGGGATCAAGCTGGAGGTCGCCGCCGATTACCTCGTCATGGCGGCATGGCTCGCCTATCTCAAGTCGCGGCTGCTCTTGCCGCCGGAAGAAAACGGCGATGACGAGTTGTCCGGACCTGAAATGGCGGCGCGGCTCGCGTTTCAATTGCAGCGGCTGCAGGCGATGCGCGATGTCTCGGCCAAACTGATGGCGCGCGACCGATTGGGGCGCGATGTCTTCAAGCGCGGCGCGCCAGAGGGTATTCGGGTCATTCGCAAATCGGTCTACCGGGTATCGCTGTTCGAGATGCTGAAAGCCTATGGCGACTTCAAATTGCGGGGCAAATCGCAACCACTGACCATGCGCACGGTTGTCATCCACACGATCGAAGGCGCGATGCGTCGGTTGGAGGGGTTTTTGGGCAAGATGCCGTCCTGGCAGCGGCTTGAGACCTTCTTGCCGACTTCGCTTCGCTCGCCGGCCGAACGACGCTCCGCGGTCGCGGCGACGTTCGCAGCGTCGCTGGAACTCGTAAAGCGCGGCGAAATGCGCCTTCGGCAAGGTGAAGCGTTCGGGCCGATCTACATGATGGGGGCGAGCGAGGTCCCGACCAATGCAGAGACCAACCAGTAAGGTGAGCGTATGAGTAATGAATCCCAATTGATCCGAATGGCCGAGGCGTTGCTATTCGCCGCCGTGGAGCCGCTCGATGAGGCCAGCTTGGTGGCGCGGTTGCCCGACGGTACGGACGTTGCCGCGCTGATGGCCGACCTGACCGAGATTTATGCCGAACGTGGGATCGTGCTTAAGCAGGTTGCCGGTGGCTGGGCCTTCCGGACCGCCCCCGACCTTGCCTTTCTCATGGAACGCGAAAAGACCGTGCAGCGGCGGCTGAGTCGCGCGGCGGTCGAAACCCTGTCCATCATCGCCTACCACCAACCCATCACGCGCGCCGAGATTGAAGAGGTCCGCGGGGTTGGCCTGAGCAAAGGGACGCTCGATGTCCTCATGGAAAGCGGCTGGGTGCGCCTGCGGGGCCGCAAACAGACGCCGGGACGCCCGCTCACCTACGGCACGACTCAAGAATTCTTGGACCATTTCGGGCTCAGTGACCTGGAGAATCTGCCTGGGGTGGATGAACTCAAGGCCGCGGGATTGCTGAGCGCCGAGCCGCCCGAGGCGCTTGTTCGCGATGCCGAGGAACAAGCAGCGGCGAGCCGTGGCGAAAAGCCGCAAGCCGATGACGACGAGGACGCACCGGAATTCGATCCGGACGCGCCCGTCGAGACGGCGAGCAATGAGGAACTGGGGGCCTCGCAATCCGGTGGCGCCCCGTCGGACGGTGAGATTGCCAACGGCGAAGAACCGCCGGAGACCCAATCGACCGCGCCGGACAACGCGGCGGATGAGGACGAGATCGTCGAGGATGGCTTCCAGCCCGCGGCGTCTGTCGAGCCGGGTTATGGCACAGTGGCCGTCGCGGCAAAGGGACCAGACCGCGACTAGTTGCGCCGCCGAAAACCTAGGGAAACTCGATGCCTAAGGGCTATGACAGGTCTTCGTTAAGAGCCCATTAAGCATGTTGGGGCAGGGTTGGCTGTGACTCCAAGCAACGAGCGCGTAGGACCATGAACGACCAGGCTGCCCCAGCCACCCCGACCGATTCGGATGACGCCGATACGGCGTTCCCGCGTGGATTTCTAAACGCCGAAGATGCCGCGCTAGGGCAACGGTTTCTGCGCGACGGGTACGTAATTCAACCGGTGGACGACAATGAGGCCCTGGAGACGATCCGCGCCGCGGTCGCCGCCCAAGCTGCGCAACACCTACAGGTTGCCGACCCGGGCCCCGAGGATGCCTTTCTCAACAACATTCATGAGCGCGTCAGCGTTGCGGATCTCAATGCGCTGCGGCTGGATGTTTACAACACCGTCAACGCCGCGCCGTGGATGCATGAGGCCTATTTCAGCCTTGCCCGCCGCAGCCTCGAAGCGCTCGTCGGCAACGAATTGGCCATGCAGCGCCGGGTGAATCTATCGGTGCAGCTTCCAAATGACGATTCGTCATTGCTGCCCGTCCATGCCGACGTTTGGAGCGGCGATTCGCCGTTCGAGATCGTTGTGTGGCTGCCGCTTGTCGACTGCCATCACACGAAGTCGATGTATCTCTTGCCGCCTGGGCCGGATCGCGCCGTGAGCGGGCGCCTTCAAGAGTTTGCCTCGCAGAGCGCCGAGGATCTTTTCCAGGCAATTGAGACGGATGTGGAGTGGATCGACATCCGTTTTGGGCAGGTGCTGCTTTTTGCGCAGTCCCTCATGCATGGCAACCGGATCAACCGAGAGCCCGAAACCCGGTGGTCGATGAATTGCCGGTTCAAGAGCTTGTTTTCGCCTTATGCAGACAAGCGGCTCGGCGAGTTCTTCGAGCCGATTACGATTCGGCCCGCGACCCGTCTGGGTATGGATTACAAGTTGCCGGGCGGTTTCGAATGACCATGACCGGCGGCTTCCGCGGTTATATCGCCTCGCGCCCCATCCGCGACGAGCGTATGCCGCAGCAAATCCAAAACCTCGTGATCCGGAACTATGCCGTTCGAAATGGGCTTGCGTTCAAGCTGTCGGCGACCGAGTACGCGATGCCGGGTTGTTTCATGATGCTGAACGCGGTCATCGAAGAATTGCCGACCCTAGACGGGGTCATTCTGTTTTCGATGTTCATGTTGCCGACGGAACGAGAAGGCCGGCGCCGTATCTACAGCCAGATTCTCGATCAGGGCCGCGAACTCCATGCCGCGCTGGAGAACGTGTCCGTCCGGACGTGGTCAGAGGTAGCGCGGTTCGAAGACATCTTGCTGGTCGATCAGTTCGCTGCGACCGACCTATCGTTGGCGGTCTGATGGCCTATATCGATTTCGTCGGCAGACTGCACACCGCGACCACCCGCGACTACATCCAGCGCGTGGTCGAGCACGATAAGGCCGAGTGCGCCGAGGTCGCGGGCCGGTTCGACAAGGACTACTGGGACGGTGATCGTCGCTACGGGTTTGGCGGCTATCGTTATGACGGGCGCTGGCGCCCGGTTGCCGAGGCGATGGTGGCGCATTACGGCCTTCAGTCGGGCGCCCGAATCCTGGATGTGGGCTGCGGCAAAGGGTTTCTTCTCTACGAGTTCACGCAGGTTCTGCCTGAGGTGACCGTCGCCGGAATCGACATTTCCGACTATGCGATTACACATGCAAAAGAGGAGGTTCGGCCCTATCTGCAGACAGGAACAATTACCGATCCTCTCCCCTACAAGACTTCAAGTTTTGATCTAGTTTACTCCATTAACACTCTGCATAATATCTATAATTTTGAGTTGAGTGTGGCGCTGAAGGAGATCGAGCGG
>CALJDF010000280.1 GCA_938023835.1 uncultured Alphaproteobacteria bacterium | reverse complement strand
GATGAAATCCATCGGCTCAGCCCGGCCGTCGAAGAGATCCTTTATCCCGCGATGGAGGATTTTCACCTCGACCTGATCATCGGCGAAGGACCGGCAGCGCGTTCCGTGCGGATTGATCTGCCGCCCTTTACGTTGGTTGGGGCGACCACGCGCTCGGGTCTGCTGACCACGCCGTTGCGCGAACGCTTCGGTATTCCGCTGCGATTGAATTTCTACGACACCGAAGATCTGGTTCAAATCGTTAGCCGGGGCGCGCGTATCTTGAATGTGCCGCTGACCGACGAGGGCTCGCACGAGATCGCGCGGCGATCGCGCGGCACCCCGCGTATCGCGGGCCGATTGTTGCGCCGCGTGCGCGATTTTGCCGCCGTTGCCGGGCACAACGAAATCGGCCAGACCGTCGCCTCCGACGCCTTGAGCCGTCTCGAGGTCGACCAGCGTGGTTTGGATGCGATGGACCGACGTTATTTGTCCTGCATCGCCAAATCGTTTGGCGGCGGCCCGGTTGGCATTGAGACGATGGCGGCGGCGTTGTCCGAACCGCGCGACGCGCTCGAAGAAATCATCGAACCTTTTTTGATTCAGGAAGGCTTTCTCCAACGGACGCCGCGCGGACGGCAGCTCACCGCATCCGCTTTTAGCCACCTTGGCCTCAATGCGCCGGCCGCAACGACGCAACAACTCGAAATGCCGGTGGCAGAAGACGGCGCCGATGGCTGAAGCGGATTTTCAAGAAGCGCCTTCGGTCGGTCGCGTTGATGACGGCGGTGTCCATCACCTGCCCGTCCGAGTCTATTACGAGGATACCGATGCCGCCGGGATTGTCTATTACGCGAACTACCTCAAGTTCATCGAGCGCGCGCGCACCGACATGATGCGGCTTCTCGGCGTGACCCATTCGCGTATGGCCGATCAAGACGGCCTGTCGTTTATCGTTCGCAGCTGTGCGGTCAAGTATCGACGGCCGGCGCGACTGGACGACGCTCTGGACGTGCGCACGCGGGTCATGCGAGTCCGCGGTCCAGTCCTTGATGTCCTACAAGACATCTATCGCGACGACGAGCTGCTCGTGTCCACCGAGTTACGCATCGCCTGCATGGACGGCGCCGGGCGCGTCCAAACCCTACCGCCACCCATTCGCACCGCATTTGCGGGTATCGCGCAACCCGTTACCACGCACTAGCCAGGGAGAACCATGGAACAACAAGCTGTTGAAGCGGCGGCAATCGCCGGGTCGGTTTCCGGCGATCTATCGATTCTGTCGCTCGTCGCGCGTGCCGATTTCATTGTCAAACTCGTTCTTGTCTTGCTGCTGGGCTCGTCGATTTGGTCCTGGGCAATCATCTTCGACAAGGTGCGTCGCCTTCGCCGGGTATCGACCAAGGCGAGCGAATTTGAAGAAGTGTTTTGGTCGGGTGGGTCGCTGGAAGACCTCTACGATCGTATCGGCACCAAAGCCGATCATCCGATGGCGCTTCTATTTGCTTCGGCGATGCGCGAGTGGCGGCGGTCGGGGGCCCATGGGCTGGTTGAAAGCGATCGGCTAAGCACCGGTGTCCAAGAGCGAATTGGGCAGGTGATGCGGCTCACGATCGCGCGCGAACTCGACCGGCTTGAACGCTACCTCGGCTTCCTGGCGACGGTCGGGTCGACGGCGCCTTTCATCGGCCTGTTCGGCACGGTTTGGGGCATCATGAACAGCTTTCAGTCCATCGCCGTCAGTAAAAACACCAGCCTTGCCGTCGTCGCTCCGGGCATTGCTGAGGCCCTTTTTGCCACCGCGTTTGGCTTGGTCGCGGCGATTCCGGCTGTCGTTGCCTACAACAAGTTTTCCAGCGACCTCAATCGATTCTCCGGTCGGCTCGAAGGGTTTGCCGGCGAGTTCTCCGCCATCCTGTCGCGCCAACTCGACGAACGGACAGACTGATGGCCGCTTTTTTGATGGAACGAACCAAGTCCAACGGTCGGGGTCACCGGCCGATGGCGGAAATCAACGTGACGCCGTTCGTCGATGTCATGCTGGTACTGCTGGTTGTCTTCATGGTGACCGCGCCGCTTCTCACCGTCGGCGTATCGGTCGAACTGCCGGAGACCGCCGCTGCCCCCATCCCTGGCCAAGACGAACCGCTGGCCGTGAGCATCGACGCAACGGGTCGCGTCTATATCCAGGATTCGGAAGTCAGTTTGGAAACGCTCATACCGCGGCTTGAGGCGATCACGCTCAATAACGCGGATGCGCGTATCTTTGTCCGCGGCGACAAGTCGATCGACTACGGCCGGGTCATGGAAGTGATGGGGATTCTCAACGGGGCCGGTTTTAATCGAGTCGCCCTCATCACCGAACGGTCGCAGGGGAAATAGGGCACCAATGCGCGGCGCGATCGGCATATCGGTGGCTTTCCATCTCACGCTTGCGACGGCGGCATGGACCGGCCTGCCTGTGTTGTTTGAAGATGCCATCCAAGAAGAGACGCCGATCATTGTGGAATTGGTTGCGATCGCCGAAGAAACGCGCGCGGCGCCGGAAACGCGACAAAAAGAACCCGAGCCGGAGCCCGAACCGCCGAAACCCGAGCCGGTGAAAGCCGAACCCAAGCCACCACCGCCGCCGCCCGCCGCCAAACCGGCACCGCCGGCGCCTGAAAAAGTTGCTGCGCTCCCGCCGCCGCCAAAGCCCGAGCCGAAACCGAAAGCGGCCGAGCCCCCGCCCCCGCCACCCGAAACGCGCATTGCGCCGGACCCGCCCGCGCCAAAGACCAACATCCGTCCGAAAACCAAGCCCGAGCCGCCGAAAAAGACGCCGCGCTTCGACGCAGGTCGCATCGCCGTTCTCATTGATAAGACGCGCAAAGACGAAGCCCCCGAAGCAGAACCCGAAGAGGCGCCGAAGAAGTTCCTGCAACCGCCGCCGGTGCCTGAATCCCCCCTGCAGCGCGCCGCCATCGGCAACCGTCTGACGGTCAGCGAGGTCGACGCGATCCGCTACCAGATCGAACAATGCTGGAATGTTCCCGCGGGCGCGCGAGATGCCCGCGATCTGGTGATCAGGGTCCGGATCAACCTCGATCCCGATGGGTCGCTCAAAGGGCCACCTGTTATCCTGGATCGAAGCCGAATGGATGACGACTTCTTCCGTACGGCTGCTGAAAGTGCGGTTCGCGCCGTCCGCCTCTGTACACCGCTCAAGAACCTGCCCACCACGAAATACGATCGGTGGCAAGAAATCACGTTGACCTTCAATCCGCGAGAAATGCTCGGCGGTTGAGGAATAAAGGAATTGAAATGACGATCGTGACGCGTTTCCCGACTGCGGTTCTTGCCATTTTTGTGGCCACGATTGTGGCGCTGCAATTGCCGATGTCGCCCGCTCGGGCGCAACTGCAGATCGACATCACCCGCGGCAATGTCGACCCGCTGCCCATCGCGATCGGAGACCTTACCGGCACCACACCCGACATCGTCCAGGTCGGGCGTGACGTTGCCGGGGTGATTGCGGCAAACCTGGAGCGATCGGGGCTGTTCCGTGCAATCGAGCGCGCGGCCTTCATCGAAGATCCGACGCAAATCACGTTGCGTCCCCGGTTCGGTGATTGGCGCCTCATCAATGCCCAGGCGCTCGTCACCGGGGGTGCCATTCGCGAAGCCGATGGCCGCCTCCGGGTTGAATTCCGTCTGTGGGACACCTTTGCAGAGCAGCAGATGACGGGCCTGGTCTACGTCACCAATCCGGAGAACTGGCGGCGCATTGCGCATTTGATTTCCGATGCGATCTACAGCCGTTTGACCGGCGAAGACGGCTATTTCGATACCCGAATCGTCTACATCTCGGAGACCGGCGCGGCCGACAAAAGGATCAAGCGCTTGGCGCTGATGGACCAAGATGGAGCGGGCCATCGTTTCCTAACCGACGGCAAGGACCTCGTGCTCACGCCGCGGTTCTCACCGACCCGGCAAGAGATCACCTACCTGAGCTATTTCGGCGATCGACCACGGGTCTACATCTACAACATCGATACCGGGCAGCAAGAAATCCTCGGTGATTTTCCGGGCATGACCTTCGCGCCGCGGTTTTCGCCCGACGGCAATCGCGTGATTATGAGCCTCGCGGTCGATGGAAATTCGGATATCTACACGATGGATGTTCGAACCCGCCGGGTAGAACAACTCACCCGCAACCCGGCGATCGACACTTCGCCGTCCTTCGCCCCGGATGGATCACGGATCACCTTCAACTCGGACCGCAGCGGCACTCAACAGATCTATGTGATGGATGCCGATGGAGACGGGCAAAAGCGCATTAGTTTTGGCGATGGCCGCTATGCCACGCCCGTGTGGTCGCCACGCGGCGACCTCATCGCATTCACCAAATTTCGGCGGGGTCGCTTTCACATTGGGGTTATGAGGCCCGACGGGACCGGCGAAAGACTGCTGACCGAGAGCTTCCTCGACGAAGCCCCGACTTGGGCGCCAAATGGCCGGGTGATCATGTTCTTCCGCCAGGAACCGCGCCGCGACGATGGTTCCGGCGGCGAAGTGGCACTTTGGTCGGTCGATTTGACGGGATTTAACCTGCGTCGGGTCGTTACGCCGCTCGACGGGTCCGACCCGGCTTGGTCCCCTTTGTTTTCGGAAAGTCGTTAAAAACCCCTCTAAACCCCTAGGACGACAGGAAAAATGAGTATTGGCCCCTAGACATTGGCCGGGTCCGGCCTTACTTTCGGCCACGCGTTAGGGGCTTATTTTTGGGCCGACGCCTGTTGCCGGTGACTCGGTGGATTGGGTGTCGCTATGATGCGCCTGCTCGGTCTTAAGATTTTGGGCCAAGGGCTTTGTCGCTACGGAGAAATCAATGCGCTTGAAGTTTACTACGATGATCGCCGCGTTATTTGTCGTTGCCGCCTGTGCAACTGCCGCTGAAGAAGACAGCGCATCGAGTGGCAGCGGGGGCGCGTCCCAAGGGGCAGCGTCGACGACGGTTCAACGGTCGGAGTCCGGGGCGGCGCAAGCCTCTCGCCAGGCGCCCGAGGTTACGCCCGGCAGCCAGCAGGATCTGGTCGCCAACATCGGCGACCGCGTGTTCTTTGATTTTGACAAATTTGACCTGTTGCCCGCGAGCCGGTCGACGCTTGAGCTTCAGGCCGCTTGGTTGAAGCGCTTCCCCAACATCAACGTGACGGTCGAGGGGCATGCCGACGAACGCGGAACGCGCGAATACAACTTGGCGCTGGGTGAGCGTCGGGCGAATTCCGTGAAGGACTTCCTCGTATCGCAAGGAATTGATCCGCGTCGCGTGCGGACCATCAGCTACGGCAAAGAACGTCCCGTGGCCCTTGGTTCGAATGAGGCCGCATGGTCGCAGAACCGTCGGGGCGTCACCATCGTTAACTGACCTCGCGGTCCTTAAGACAATTCG
The DNA here is from genome assembly GCA_938023835.1 of uncultured Alphaproteobacteria bacterium. GTDB lineage: Bacteria > Pseudomonadota > Alphaproteobacteria > SHVP01 > SHVP01 > CALJDF01. Next base: position 7,674 of record CALJDF010000280.1, on the reverse strand, counting down.
AAGCGCCCGCCCGGAAATACCGGCGGGCGTTTTCGATTCTGGTGGAACACCTATCTTCCGCCACAATTGGGTTGTTGTATGGTGGCTTCCGAGATATCGGGGGCGTTGATATGGGCAAATTGACAGCGAAAGCATGGTTGGTCGCGGGGTTGGTGTTCGTCGCCTTGCCCCTGGCCGATGGTCATGCTCAGCAAGGCCGCGATGCGGCCGTTGTCCAACGCCTCAACGATATTGAGCGTACCCTTCAGGATCTTCAGCGGGCGGTCTATCGGGGTGAAACGCCGCCGCCGCGGTCCAATGAACCGACAGCATCGGAACTCAAGGCGGCCGGCATCGCCCCCGAAGCCGTTACCCAGCGTCTCGTCTCAAACGAACGGCGTATGTCCGATATCGAGGCCGAACTGCGGCGGCTGACGGCTGCAATTGAAACGGCGGTGCATGACGTCGATGTCATGCGCAATCGTGTCGACAAGCTGGTTGCGGATGTCGATTTTCGCCTCACCGCGCTGGAGCAATCGGTCCAGACGAGCGCGGCGGCCCCGCAAACGACGGCGCCTCTTCCAGGGGAGCGTGGGGTTGCCCGGGCATCGGAAGCGCCCGCGCCACAACAGACCGCGGTGGTACAGGATCAAACCTTGCCCGACGGATCGCCGACCGAGCAGTACGAACATGCGCTGTCGTTGCTGATGATTACCGCCAAATACGACACTGCAGAACACGCGTTCAAATGGTTTCTTGAGCAGAATGTCGGCCACCCGCTTGCGGCCAACGCCCAGTATTGGTTGGGCGAGACCTTCTATGTTCGGAAGAACTATGCCGAGGCGGCCGCGGCTTTTATCGAAGGTTACACGCGCTACCCGGAAGGATCGAAAGCCGCCGACAACCTTCTCAAGCTTGGGATGTCGCTGGCCGCTCTCGACAATAAGGATGATGCTTGCGCGTCGTTCGGCGAATTGTTCGCCCGCTTTCCCAGCGCCGACTCACGCTTGCTGCGCCAAGCGGATCAGCAAAAAGAAAAACTAGGCTGCCCCTAAATAGCGCGTTGGCCGAAAGGCCCTTGAACTTCTCGTCTCACGCCGACCTCCAGGTGCGCTTCGATGGCGCAATGGAGCGCTTCGCGCCTTTCGAGGATCGACCGCACCTTGCTGTCGCTGCATCGGGCGGTCCCGACAGCATGGCCCTCGCGGTCCTTGCCCATCACTGGGCGGGCCAGCGAGGGGGCGAGGTGACGGCGCTCGTTGTTGATCACGGGCTGCGACCCGAATCGTCCGAGGAAGCGTCGCGGGTTCACCAGCAACTCTGTTGGCTCGGGATCACCGCGGCGGTATTGCGGTGGACTGGCGACAAGCCCGCGACGGGTATCCAGGCCGCCGCACGCGACGCGCGCTACCGGCTCCTTCGGGAATGGTGCGGTCAGCATGCCGTTCTGCACCTGCTGACGGGGCACCATGCCGACGATCAGCACGAAACCATCGCGATGCGTTCGGCGCGACGCAGTGGGGTGGAGGGGCTGGCCGGCATGTCTTCGGTGGTCGAATGGGCGAACTGTCGCCTCCTCAGGCCACTTTTGGGTCAACGGCGATCCGACATGCGGGCTTTTCTGGCTGTTCAACGCATTCCTTGGATCGAAGATCCCAGCAATCGTGACGACCGGTTCGAGCGCGCCCGCCTTCGTCGGACGGCGTCTTTCGACGTGGGCTGGCCTGATCGGGCGCGCCATGCGGCGCACCGTCGCCAGGTCCATGAACGGCTTGTTTTGGGCGCGTTGGCGCGGAGCTCTTCACCCCATCCCTTCGGGTATTGCACACTCGACCTCGAGGCCCTCCACTCCGACGCACCCGAGATCATGTCCGGCGCGCTCGCCCGCGTTGTCGGTTGGGTTGGCGGCCAGCATTACCTACCCGGCCCGGAATCGACCGCTCAACTGCGCACTCGAATTCTCGACCTGGCACCCGGTCGCGCAGCCACGATGGGGGGTTGTCTCCTGACCCGGCGCCGCGGAACGCTCGTGGTAACACGTGAACCTGGGCGCCTTCCCCCAGTGCGTCCCTTCGCCGGCCCCACCGGGGTGTGGGACGGACGCTTCTGGGTCACGTTGTCCACGCCTGCCGGCAACAGCGCCGTCGGCGTCGGTCCCCTGGGGCGTCAGGGCTGGGAGTGGGTCGCGCCCGACATCTCGCGGGACCTCGTGGGAGGAGTGCCGAAAGCCGCAATTTGGGCCCTGCCGGCACTATGGGTTCATGGGGTGGTGGCCTGTGTTCCCCAATTGTCGATCAAATGCCCGTCAATCCATCGGTTTTCTGCCACTTTTCGGCCCCACCGTTCGTTGTTTTCATCGACCTTTGCAGTTGCTTAACGGGCGATGTTCACTATGTAATTGAGACAGTGGCGCCGGACGGATTGGTGCCGCGTGTTTTTTTGGTCTAGGGAAAGCGGCAGTGAACAATCTCGGACGAAATTTGGCCCTCTGGGCGATCATCGCGTTGCTCATTGTCGCGCTCTTCCAGCTGATCAATAGCGGCAACTCGCCGCGAGAGGGCCAGCCTGAAGTGGCCTTCTCGCAGTTCATCGCAGAGGTCGAAGCGGGCGACGTCCGTGAGGTGAACATCAAAGGCCATGAGATCCTGGGCACGCGCCACGACAGCACGCGATTCAAATCCTATGCGCCGGATGATGCTGATCTCGTCAGTCGGCTTACGGACCGCGGGGTCGTCATCCGCGCCGAACCGGCAACCAAAGAAACCTCGCTCCTCGTCCAACTGCTGATTTCGTGGGTTCCCTTCATCCTTCTGATCGGCGTGTGGATTTTCTTTATGCGGCAGATGCAGTCTGGCGGTGGCAAAGCCATGGGCTTCGGCAAGTCGCGGGCACGTTTGCTTACCGAGCGCCATGGCCGCGTCACGTTCGACGACGTTGCCGGGATTGACGAAGCCAAAGAAGAACTCGAAGAAATCGTCGAGTTTCTGAAGGACCCGCAAAAGTTCCAGCGTCTTGGCGGCAAGATTCCCAAGGGCGCGCTTCTCATTGGGCCGCCGGGTACCGGTAAGACACTGCTTGCGCGCGCCATTGCCGGTGAAGCCAACGTACCCTTCTTCACCATCTCAGGGTCTGATTTCGTCGAGATGTTCGTCGGCGTCGGTGCCAGCCGCGTCCGCGACATGTTTGAACAAGCAAAGAAGAACGCGCCGTGCATCATTTTCATCGACGAAATCGATGCGGTGGGCCGACATCGCGGTGCCGGCCTCGGTGGCGGGAACGACGAACGCGAGCAAACGCTCAACCAACTCCTCGTCGAAATGGACGGCTTTGAGACCAATGACGGTGTTATTCTGATCGCCGCCACCAACCGGCCCGATGTCCTCGATCCCGCTCTGCTCCGCCCAGGCCGCTTCGATCGGCAGGTAGTGGTGCCGAACCCGGATATCTTGGGTCGCGAAAAAATCCTCAAGGTCCACATGAAAAAGGTACCGCTCGGGCCGGATGTCGTGGCGCGCACCATTGCCCGCGGCACCCCTGGATTCTCCGGTGCCGATTTAGCGAACCTCGTCAACGAAGCAGCGCTCTTGGCCGCCCGCAAGGGCCGCCGGGTCGTCACGATGCAGGAATTCGAGGATGCCAAAGACAAGGTGATGATGGGCGCCGAGCGCCGCTCGATGGTCATGAGCGACGACGAAAAGCGCCTCACCGCCTATCACGAGGCAGGCCACGCCCTGGTTGGCGTCAACTGCCCGGCCTCCGATCCCATCCACAAAGCGACGATCATTCCGCGCGGTCGGGCGCTGGGTCTGGTGCAGCGCCTGCCGGAAGAAGACAAGTATTCGCAGTCGAAGGAATACCTACAAGATGCGTTGGTGATTGCCTTTGGCGGGCGCCTGGCGGAAGAACTCATCTTCGGTGCCGACAAAGTAACAACCGGCGCCTCCAGCGATATCCAACAAGCCACGGCATTGGCGCGTCGCATGGTAACGGAGTGGGGGATGAGCGATCGTCTCGGGCCTCTGCGTTACATGGACAACGAGGAAGAGGTCTTTCTCGGCCATTCGGTAACCCAACGGAAAAACGTTTCCGAGGCCACGGCTCAGATCATCGACGAGGAAATTCGCCGAATCGTCGACACGGCAAACGAACGCGCCCGCAAGATCTTGACCGAGAATATGGGAGGTCTGCACACCTTGGCGAACGGCTTGCTTGAATACGAAACCCTAAGCGGGGACGAGATTGCCGCTTTGCTCCGTGGTGAGACGATTACCCGTATCGACCCCGAGGAGCCGCGCGATCAGAGTGGCGGTGCCAATAGCTCGCCGATCCCGACGACCGGCACAAAAGATCGTGGACGCGACATGCCCGGTTTTGATCCGACGCCACAACCGGAATCGTGAACGCGGATTCTCTTTCCGACCTGAATGACCCCGCGCTTGCGCGGGGTTTTTCGTCGCCCGACGGTTTCCGCCTCGTACCGGAAGGCCTCATCGGTGGGGCGGCCGCGGTCGCGGCCGTAAAGTCGGGTGCGGCACGGTGGCTGGCCGGCGGGCCACTTGCGTTTACGCGCGTCCGTGTGCTCCGTCGCACCGCCGCCGGACACGTCGACGAAACCGGCATGGCGCTGCAAACGCTGAATGCGCAGGTCGAGCAATCCGAGGGCGAGCCGTCTTTCGTGGCGGCGCTTGCCCGTCTCGCCGACCCACGTCCCGACATCCTGTCGTTCGAGCATTCTCGGCCAAGAATTGTCGGCGTGCTCAACGTCACGCCCGACAGTTTTTCCGATGGCGGCCGGTTCGATAACGCGACGTCGGCCATACGTCATGGGCTGGCCATGATCGACGATGGCGCCGACATGATCGATATCGGTGGTGAATCAACCCGGCCCGGCGCCGATCCGGTATCGCCCGAAGACCAATGCCGCCGAATCTTGCCGGTGATCGAAGGGCTGGCTGGCCGCATTCCGATTTCCGTGGATACGCGCAGTGCCACTGTCATGCGGCGCGCTGTTGCCGCCGGCGCCGACGTGATGAACGACGTCTCGGCGCTTTCGACCGATCCTGAGGCGCTCCCGGTCGCGGCGGCCCTCGGCTGTCCGGTCGTTCTCATGCACAGTTTGCGCGCGCCGAAAACGATGCAAGTCGCCCCGAGCTATCAAGACGTCAGACTCGACATCGCGGACTATCTCGATGCGCGCATTGCGGCCTGCGAAGAAGAGGGTATTGCGCGCGACAAGATCGTGGTCGATCCCGGCATCGGCTTTGGTCAGGACGATGGGCACATTGCATTGTTGTTGCGCGACCTCGCGGTGCTGCACGGCTTGGGCTGCCCCGTAATGCTCGGCGCCTCCCGCAAAAGCTTCATCGGGCGGATCGACCGAGAGGGGCCCGCTGCGGCGCGTCTTGGCGGCTCGATTGCCGCGGCGAGCTTGGGTCTTGCCCGAGGGGTTCAATTTCTTCGTGTGCATGATGTTGCCGAAACCCGGCAGGCCGTGGCGGTTTGGTCGCACGTCAACGCGCCTTGAAATACTTCGCAGCAAGTATTGAAGGGCTCCGGCACGAGACTTCGCCGCCCGGATGTGATTCCATGCAGCCATCAATCGCGGCGAAAGCACTATGACGCGCAAATATTTTGGTACCGACGGCATTCGCGGTACGGCCAACCAAGAACTGATGACGGCAGAAACGGCCCTCAAGCTGGGGATGGCGGCCGGGCGCGAATTCTATCGCGGCGATCACCGCCACCGCGTCCTGATCGGCAAGGACACGCGTCTTTCGGGGTACATGCTCGAACCGGCGCTGACGGCGGGGTTCACTTCGGTCGGTATGGACGTGATTCTGGTGGGGCCGATGCCAACCCCGGCGGTTGCCATGCTGACACGAAGCCTGCGCGCCGACCTTGGCGTCATGCTCTCGGCATCGCACAACCCGTTTCAAGACAATGGGATCAAGCTCTTCGGACCCGACGGCTACAAGCTCTCCGACAAAGACGAAATTCGCATCGAACAGCGGCTCGAAAGCGGGCCGGAGCTCACCGATTCTGCGCATCTCGGGCGCGCCCAGCGCCTCGAAGACGCAGGCGGTCGTTATATCGAATTCATCAAGAGCACCTACGCCAGCGAACGCACGCTCGACGACCTCAAGATCGTCATCGACTGCGCAAACGGCGCGGCCTATAAGGTCGCCCCAACAGTGCTGTGGGAACTCGGCGCCGACGTAATCCCGATCGGGGTCAGTCCCGATGGCACCAACATCAACGAGGGGTGCGGCTCGACCAGCCCCGCCGCCCTGTGCGAGCAGGTCGTCGCCCATGGTGCCGATATCGGCATTGCGCTTGATGGCGATGCAGATCGCCTCATCATCGCGGACGAAGCCGGGCAGGTTCTCGACGGTGACCAGGTCATGGCAATGATCGCGCAGCGCTGGCACAAAGCAGGTCGGCTGCGCGGCGATGCGGTTGTTGCCACGGTTATGTCCAACCTGGGGCTTGAATTGTTCCTTCGCGAACGAGGTCTTGCCCTGCATCGCGTCCAAGTCGGCGACCGCTACGTCTTGGAACATATGCGGACGAACGGGCTCAACTTGGGTGGCGAGCAATCCGGCCACATCATCATCTCCGATCATGCCACCACGGGTGATGGCTTGCTTGCGGCGCTCCAGGTCCTCGCCCTGGTCGCCGACGAGGCGCGCCCGGTTAGCGAAGTCGGTCGTCTTTTCGAGCCCGTCCCGCAACTGTTGAAAAACGTTCGTGTTCGGGGCGATGTCCCGCTGGATTGCGATGACATGCAAAGTGCGATCGCTGCTGCAGAGTTGCGACTGGGCGACAAAGGCCGCGTCCTTGTACGGAAATCGGGAACCGAACCACTGGTTCGCGTGATGGCCGAGGGGTTCGACTCTGGGCTCGTCTCACAGGTTGTCGACGATCTGAGCGCCGCGGTCGAGCGGGCCGCCCCGTAGGTCTTTCGGCACCATGAAAGGTCGTGTGCTTGTCGTTGCCGGCTCGGATTCCGGCGGTGGTGCCGGCATTCAAGCAGACATAAAGACAATTACGGCGCTTGATGCTTTCGCGATGACGGCCATTACGGCGCTCACTGCCCAAGACACCAACGGTGTTTGGGGGATTCACGATGTCCCGCCGGCGTTTGTGCGCCAGCAAATGGCGGTCGTTCTGGCCGACCTGGGTGCGGATGCAATCAAAACCGGAATGCTTCACACCCCCGACGTGATCGATGCCGTGGTCGAGACGCTTCGCGAGGCGGGGTCGACCGCGCCCCTGGTCGTCGACCCCGTGATGTCGGCCAAGAGTGGTGATTCGCTGATCTCCGCCGAGGCGACCAGCACGCTCGTTCGGGAACTGATTCCGGCCGCTACTGTTTTGACACCCAACCTGCCGGAGGCATCAATTCTGGTCGGCCGGCCCATCCGATCGATCCCCGATATGGCGGCCGCGCGCGACGATCTCTTGGCGCTGGGGGCCAAGCATGTCTTGCTCAAGGGGGGACACCTGACCGGCGATCGCGTTCGGGACCTTCTATTTGGCCCCGGTGAAACCCAGGTGTTCGAGTCGCCACGCATCGATTCCAAACATACCCACGGTACCGGGTGCACGCTTGCCTCCGCCATTGCGGCCGGTTTGGCGCAGGGGCTCGCGGTTGAGGCGTCTACTACGCGCGCGCGGGATTACGTGATGGCGGCC